>CAKNAD010000414.1 GCA_929200515.1 Candidatus Gorgonimonas leptogorgiae
ACTAAAAAAACTTACTTTTTAGACGGGAAACTAAAATTTAACACAAAGTATGCCATGTTTTTGCCATGTATCACGTGTTTATTTTTCTTATTCAACAAAGCTGGGTCAAATACAAATTAGGAGTAAGAGTATGAAAAATTCAAAATTATCTAGTTATACTAAAGATAGACAATACTTAGAATCTACTGATCTTAATAAAATAAGTGATGCAGAGTTATTAAAAAAATATGGTAAAAAAGTAAAAAAAATTGAAGAAAAAGAAGTTTCTAGTTATGTAAACAACAAACAAAAACCACATTTAAAAAAAGATAAACAAATACAAGAATATAAGGTTAATACTCTAAATAATATATGGTCAAAGGATCGATTTCCAAGATTAAATATAGTTAAAATGTTAGGTATTTTATCAGATAAAGGATACAGTGAAGGTGAGTCAAAAGAAATTATAAACGCAATAATTTCAAGAAAAGACATGTCTGTTGAAGAAAAAGAAAACTTATTAAGAAACGTAAAATCTGCGGAAGATAAATCATTAGTTGCTGATGGAATAGTTGCACTTATTGAGAATAATTTTACAATGAGTGAAATTATGTATTTACAGAAAAAGATCTTAAAAACATTTAACAATGATGGTGAAATATTTAAAATTGTTGCTAATAATTATAATACAAGTAAAGAGCTAAACATC
This sequence comes from Candidatus Gorgonimonas leptogorgiae, assembly GCA_929200515.1. Classification (GTDB taxonomy): domain Bacteria; phylum Pseudomonadota; class Gammaproteobacteria; order Pseudomonadales; family Endozoicomonadaceae; genus CAKMZJ01. Next base: position 689 of record CAKNAD010000414.1, read on the forward strand.
AATGAAGCAATTCATAAATTGGTATTTTCAGATAAAGACTATTCTAGAGCAGAATGTAAAGATATAATAAATAAGATTATAGATATTGATAAAATTTTAAAAAAAAGAACTAATAGAATTTGGAATTGCCACGTGTATACTCCATACTTAAAGGAACGGGTTTTACGGCATTCTTTGATAAATTATTTTTTTTGAACTTAAATAATAAACATTTTTCAAAGTTAATGTAATTTTTAAATAAGGTTTTTATGTCATGTTTTTTTCTTGGTTCTAAAAACTTAATTACTAGTGTTTATCTATTTGTATTGTTATTATGCAACATGATTTATAACATGAATTATGCTGTCAGTTTGCAAATTACAGATGACACACCACTAATTATATATGTTAAAAATAACAACCTAGAAGCAATAAAAAAATTATCCAAACAACCTAATGTTAATGTAAATGCACAAGATAAAAATGGCAATACGGCACTAATGCATGCAGTAGTATGGGGAAATATAGAAGTAATTAAAGAATTAGCCAAAATATCTAATATTGATGCAAATACACAAAATGATAATGGCTTTACTGCGTTAATGCTTGCTACACTAAAAAGTGAAATAGGCACTATTAAAGAATTAGCTAAACTACCTAATATTGATGTTAATTTACAAAATAATAGTAGTTTTACCGCATTAATGCTTGCCACACAAAACGATGAAATAGAAGCAATTAAAGAATTAGCTAAACTACCTAATATTGATATTAATGTGCAAACTGAAAAAGGTATTACTGCATTAATGTTTGCTTCTGGAAATGAAAATATAGAGGCGATAAAAGAGTTATCAAAAGTACCTAATTTTGATATTAATGCCCAAGATGAAAATGGCTTTACGATATTAATGGATATTGTTTTGCTAGAAAATATAGAAATAATTCAAGAATTAACATGTTTTTCTAACCTTAATGCTAATTTGCAAACTAAACAAGGTAATACGGCGTTAATATGGGCGGCCTTTAAAGATGATACCGAAGCGATAAAACAATTAGCAAAATTTTCAAATATCGATGTTAACTTGCAAAATAAAGATGGCTGGACAGCATTAATGATTGCTGCCGATGGCGGATATATAGAAACAATTCAAGAATTAATAAAATTACCTAATATTAATGCAAATTTGCAAAACAAAGAAGGCGAAACCGCATTACTTCTTGCTACATATTTTAAAAAAATAGAAGTAATTAAAGAATTAGCAAAGTTAGCTGATATTGATGCCAATCTTCAAGATGAATTTGGCTTTACAGCATTAATGTATGCTGCGCATACCAGAAATATAGAAGCAATTAAAGAATTAACCCAATTTAAAGGCATTAATCCAAAAATAGCAAATATCGAAGGTGAAACAGCTTTAGATTTAGCAAATAAATCTATTAGAAAATAC
>CAKNAD010000415.1 GCA_929200515.1 Candidatus Gorgonimonas leptogorgiae
ATACTAATTTAGCTTTTTGCGATAGTAAATTAGTTTTAGTATCAGTAACTTTTGCTTTTATTGCGGCTTTGTTGAATAACAAAAAAATAGATAGAGAAAGCCTATTAAATGTAATATTAAGCAACTCTATATGATTTAGGCATACCAAGGCTAGCCATTTTATTAATAACATTAATTCCAGATATAGCTTCATTTTCTTGAGCTGAAAAATTTCTGAAACTTAAATTTCTACTAATAAGAGTTTTATATCTAAACATGGCAGCTTCTGATATATACATATTGTTTACCTCTTTTATTAGGGTCTTTATCAGAATACCAATGTCTTGCAATATTTTCATCTATCCAAAAGGTAATATTTCCCCTATTTATAAGAGAAAGATTATAATTAGACCAATTCAATAATTTATATTTACTTTTGGACATGAGTATTAACTTAAAATAAAGATATTTATTTTAGGTTGCCCTATAACTTAGTTCTTATTCAACAAAGCCTTGCTCTTTTAAACATATGCGGATATATTCCATCTTGATATGATTGAGTTGATTGTCTGTCGCAACTCTTACATATTACCACATCACGACCATGAAAATTCTCTTTAAGTGCTGTATTCTGATTAATTGATGTTATAAACTTCAAATCAGAATCATATTCTGATTTTATGCCTATTGCTTCTTTACTCTTATCAGCATTTTCTGGATTTACATAATTAGAAGCACCTGCTATGTTTTGGGTAGCGACTCTACGTTGATCTCTTGTTACAGCAGTATCATATGGTGGCGGTGGCCTCGTAGCCTCGTCATAAGATGGTGGTGGTAAGTCTTGAGTAGTGCTACTACGAGTTGCACTACTAGAAAATCCATTTTGTCCTACTCTGTCCATATAAAACCTTTTTAATCAAAAATACTTACTATCTCAAATTACGCACTTAAGAAACCTCTGAAAAATAACAATATATACACGTGGTAGTTGAAGATGCTAGGTTTTTCAGGGCTAAATAAAAAAGTCTAATTCTAGACAAAAGTCTGCCAGAATACAAGTGCATTTCAAAATATTCAGCAATTACCGATTAAGTAAACTTTGATGATATAAAAAGATATAAAATTAAATCACAGCTACTTTTTCTTAAAAATAAGAGTAAAATATTGGAAAAAAGTTACTTTTTTAATAAAAGTTTAATTATTTTGCCTTTATATTTAACCCAATTTCGATGAAATATAAATTTTTGGCGAGACTAAGCACTAGAAATAAATCTAGTAAATTTTATAACATATATAAAGCTATTTTATAAGATATTAAAACATAATTTAATAATCTATTATGAAGTGTTTATAACCACTGTATAGCTATACCCATATGCTAATGCACTCCATAAATCATCTATACTATTAAGTAAGGCAAAATCTAAGAAAAATAGCGCGCTTATGCCCCCATAACATCGTTTTGCTTTTAAATCTAGTTAAAGCTAGTGTGAATTTTTTGCAACCCAATTGTTGCAATTGATCAACAAAAAAAGCAGGCATCATCAAGCTAGCAAATACTTCACTGAGGTATTTGTTTCCATGACCGAAATTATGCTCGAAATTATATCCCTGATTTTTTAATGTATTAAATGTTTCTTTTTCTATTTTATGTCGTGCACGACCACCACGCATAATTTTAAAAACATTGTCTTTACACAAGGGAATATCGGTAACCCAAATCCAGATAGTTTCTTTGCCTTTTTTATCTTTTTCTTTATACTCCCAAACATTAACTTTGCAATCAAGATGCAAGTCGTTAATAAAAATATCGTTTATCTAAGCAAATTTATGTGTTATAGAATCTATTGTTATTTCATATGATAATTTTTCTAGTGCATTGAATTCTTCAAATAGTGCTGTATGGTTTTTGGGCTTAGCTATTAGAATATAAGAGTAATTATATTTTTCTAATTGCTTAATAAATATGCCTATAGAAAATAGACTATCTCCAGTAATAATAGGTTTTATACACGTGGCAGATGGAAATGCTAGGTTTCAGGGCTCAAGAAAAAGATCTAATTCGAGGCAAAATACTGCTGGAATGCAAGTGCATTTCAAAGTGTTTTAACGATGAAGTAGATTTTTTTAATAGC
>CAKNAD010000416.1 GCA_929200515.1 Candidatus Gorgonimonas leptogorgiae
TAAACAAACTCCAAAACATTCAGATAGCTTTGTCGCTATCATAGCAGTATAATAATTCCTTACATACATATTTTTATATAAATTAAGATAATCAATAATACTATTAATATATTTTCTTGTTTTTTTATAGCTATAGAATAAACTCTTATGTTCTGTTATTTCTGTTGAATATATTCTTTCAATGGTAAACTGAACGTTTTGTTGGCATTGTTGCTTACCTTCAAAAAAATAATACAATTCGGCTAATTCATTTATCGATTCTGCATATTTGGATCTTATTAAAACAAAGTTTTGCTGTTTATGTAACATCTCAAAACTTGTTATTGTCTCATCAATTTCAACGTAATCATTCAGTTGCGATTTATCATTTATATTATCATTAAATGTAGCAAAACCAGAGGTTGTTAATATATTATTTATCATTATTATAATCCTACTTTAACTTTATTATATTTATATTATAATACGCTGATTTGTAAATACTACCAGTAAAATAGGCATTAACTTGATAAAAGTTCTTACATTCTAGGAAATATTAAGCATTATGATTATCATAACTATTTATAATCTTTTTCATCCTAGTATTCACTGATAAGTTCTTTACTTTTGTTGATAATAATGTTTTTATAGCTGATTGTGGATAATTTTTCAGCATATACTCAACGCAGTTATAATAGTTATTTTTTATTGCAATAGCTAAGCAATTATCATCATTTGCATTTTTTGTATTTATTATATTCTTTTCAGTTATATATTTAGATAAAACATCTAAGCAATGCACATGCCCTTGCTTAACTGCATTCAACAAAGGAAACATATAACCTCTTTCTCTGCTAGTTACTTTATTTCCATTTTTTTTAATTAAATCTAGCATTAATTTACTATCTATACCATGGTGGCAAGCTAATGATAAAGCATTATATCCATACGCAGTAACATTTTGTATTTGCTTTACAGTTGATAAACTAATAATATCTTCAAGATAATCACTATTATAAATAATAGCTAAACTTAAAGCATTTTCTTTTTTATCATTAGTATGATTTAAATCGGCTACAGTAAATATTTTTAATAATTCTTTAGTGCAAAGATGGTTTTTATGAATAATTGATAACATTAAACTATTGTTGGTAGCTTTTATAATTGCTTTTATGATCATATCACGATTACACTTAGCTAATATCTGTTTTAAAGATAATATAAGATTATTCTTAGCTGCTAACATTAAAGCATTGTATCCATCAATATTTTTTTCCATTATTATTTCTGCATTATACTTTTCTATAAGAAATACCCCGCAATCATCATGTTTATATTTTAATGCAAGACTTAAACTATTATTATTATTTTTATTTGTTTCATATAAATATTTTCTATAGTTAATTCTTTTTAATAAGGCTGTAATACAATCTAAGTAACCAACATTTGCTGCTATCATTAAAGAATTAGAGCCGTTATTATTTTTTATATTAATAGTAGTATTATCGCAATAATCTAATATCAAATTAAGATATTCTAGTTTATTAGATAATACACAAAGACTAAGTGCTGTATTTCCATAACAATTTTGCAAATTAACAGTGTTATTTTTTTTTAACAACGTAGCTATTATATTATAATTATTTTCCTGTTTTATAGCTACCATTAACGCTGTTTCTCCTTTATTATTTTTTTTCAATTGTAACGTTTTCATGCTAGTATTATCTAATAGTTCTATAACTTCAGTTAAACTTTTTTCATCCTTATTTTTTGCTATATGATGCAATATACTATTTTTATTTTCATCTACTATTTCTAAGCATAAGAACATTTCAATAAACAACTTTGCTAGCTTATAATTATTTTTATTAAGAATTCTAGCCAATAATTTTGATCGCTTTGTAGTATTCATACAAGATAAAAAATTATTTGTTGTTGTTATATCAAAATCTTTTATGATTTGATAACTTTCTTCATTTCCAATATTTATATAAAGTATATTATAAATTATACTTGTTATATTAGAACTATCTTTATAATAAGAAAGCATCTTTAGTATTAAAGTATTTTTTTCACTTAATTTTAAAATAAAATCATACTTTTCTTTTTTATTTAATTCATGGAATAAATTA
>CAKNAD010000417.1 GCA_929200515.1 Candidatus Gorgonimonas leptogorgiae
GGTTAATACTAGTTCGCTATTGTTATAACCATGATAATTTGTAATACGAACTTCATCAACATGACTAGTAAAATATAAACTACCATGGTTATTTACATCTCCATCTATAGCACAATGCCCAGATGTATACCCTAAAGCAATTTTACCAGTTGCGCTATTATCTAAATCATCATCGAACTTAAAACCGTAAGGAGTTGTAAAGACTCCAGAGTTGGTTACTTTATCAGCAAAGTGAATCCAATCATTGCCTGTAACATTAATTATGCCATGATTCACTAATTCTTTAGCAAAATATAAACCAGTGTCCATTTGTATATTACCTAAAGCTTCATTTATTACTTGGTTATGAGCTGAAAACTTTCCTGATTTAATATAGCCACTATTAGTTACTATAGATGTATTATGTTTTTTATCACCTAAATTAAAATCTCCCCCCAAATCACCTTGTATAATGGCGCCAGTATTAGTAACATCTTCACGAAAGCTCCATGAAGCTTTACCTGTAGCTTCAATAGTTCCTTGATTTATTACGTTGCCGTAAAAGTCCACGTCTTTATAAAGTAACATATAACCTGAAGCTTCATTTCTTAGTTCGTTATAAGATTTAAAATATTCTGCTTTAATATAACCAGCATTAGTTACTATACCAATAGCTGGTCTTGAGCCGAAAGTGAACTGACCGTTTGTTTGCTCTATAGTGCCGGAATTAAACATGCCGTATTCTGCTCGAAAAGCTCTAGAATTAATAATAATACAACCGCTATTAGTGCCTCCTTCACCAAAACCCATCTTATGGCTTGCAGGGTGATCACCAACAAAAATCATTGTGCCTTCATTAACTACCGTACCGTAAAAATGATAACCTATATCGCCTTCAAGATGTATATAACCTGAATCTGTATTTGTTAGTTTATAAAAAGATTCGTATCCGCGTGCTCTAATATAACCACTATTAATTATTTGATAATCGTAATTTACTTGCCCCTCGCCTATCTGCAACTTACCTGCAGTACTTTGTATAAGAGTACCTGAATTAGTAAAGTTTTTATCAATCTTTATATCACCAAGAACAGTAATTTTGCCAGCATTATTTAAAGTAAGATGTCCCTTATGAGGCACTATCCATTGAGCCTGTATTTCCCCATAAAGACTATTTTCTATAGCCATATCAGAATGATATATATCAATAGCTCCCTTAATGGTGCCACTATTTTCTATCTTTTTTGCTACTGTATGAATACCGCCTTCAATTGTTGCACCCGAATAGTTGTGTATCTCGTAGGTTGCTACCGCACTTGTATGATCATGAAAAGAATAGGCTCCTTTAACTGTGCCGTGATTTTCAAAGTTGCCAGTAATACGCGAAAAATCCTTTATAGCTTTATCGGTACCATATATTTTGCCACGGTTGGTAAAATTAGTAGTTAATTCATCTTGAATATCTATAGCTGTATAACCTTTAATATGACAACGATAATTAACTGTAATGCCATCTTTAATAGTTATATTATTAGTATTATTTATTTCTACAGCTGTTTTATTAAAATTGTGAGTTCCTTTTTCTTGACCATAAATTTTTTTACTTTTAAAAGTAATTTTATCTATTGTAGGAACAGAAGATAAATTTGGATTAATAATCAATACCGCAGGGGCTGATCCTTTAGCATAAATAGTTTGCGGGGTTTGGTTGCTATCTGTTATACCTATATCTATTATCTTCTTATAATCTGTATATTTTACACAGTTTACTGGATCGCCAGTAAGTATGAAATTTTCCACAGTCTCTATTTGTGATGCTACTAGTAGTATGTTTTTTAATACCGAATGGGTTAAGTTTTGTTGCAAAGCAGTTACATTTACATTCGAATTTTTAAAATGTAACTTATTTATATTTTTTAGTTTTAACTTAGCGGTGATTTTATTATCGACTGCCAAAATATTTTGTATAGATATAAGTATTGAATTAGAAGTTATGTTTGTTGTTTTATAATTAGTATCATAAACCCGAGTAAATAATAAATCTGCTGGCTTATCAGATACAGTTAGATTACCTGCTTGTAATATAGTAATGCGTTTTTTGATAGTTAAATAAGATAAGCTTTGCTT
>CAKNAD010000418.1 GCA_929200515.1 Candidatus Gorgonimonas leptogorgiae
GGTGGGTGTTGCTCCTAGAATTATCTTGGTTTTGTGTAGATTGTATTTTATTATCGCTGTTAATATCAGCAGTATGGCTATAGCTATAGCCTTTAGGTGTAAATTGCGAAATATTCATTATATCATTATCTTTGTTTTGAGTTTTAAAAGACCTTCGCTTAATATCTTAGATTTGTTGTATATACAGATTAAACATAAATAAGCTATAGCACTGCTCGCTATGATTTAGACATTAAGAGATTCTATGGCTAATAACTATTGCTAGTTATCATATGATATAAGTAACTACTAAAAGTGTCTATGTATTAACGGGTAGTGCTATATATTTATTTATAAAATTACAGCTAATTATTAGCTTAAAAACCTTAAAATATAACAATTTAGATGCGTTTGCCCCACATGTTTTATGATGTTGCTTGCTGATCAACCGCTTTCCTTGCTATGAGTCTAACACCCTCATTAGGAGAGCTTTTAAGTATATGGTTGTTATGTTCTAATAAAGATAAACAATTTTCATATTCATATAGCTTGCTATCATGTAAAGTAACTATGTCATTTTTTGAAAATTTGGCAGGTATTAATATATTATCAATAAAGCCTTTATTTGAACTGATTTCTCTGCATAAAGGGTTAGGACCTGTGGTTATCATAACTATACCGCCAGGTTGTAGAATATCGTAAATATTTGACATTAAGCTTAAACTATCACCTATAGTGTTAAACATAAATCTATTCATGAAGCAAATATATTTAAATTTATTACGGTTTGCAAGTTCGCTATGTAGTGATTTAATGCTATGTAAAATATTTCCAGTTAAATCAGCATTATCTAAATCTGCTAAAACAGTAGTATGAGCATCAAAAAGATAATTTGCATAATTTATAAAATTTGATCCTATGGCTAGGGAGTGTTTTTTTTCTAGCTCTAATCCATTAGCACGATACTCTTTCGAAAAAAGTCGACAATATTTTTTGCATGCTTCATCTTGTTCTTTTCTTTGTTTTTCATCTAGATCTGTCTTAAGTTTTTTATATTTAAGCTTTGAATCTTCATCTTGCTGTTTTTGTTGTAATAAAACATCATTTTTATGATTATAAAATATAGAGGTTGTTTTTTCACCATATAAAGATTTAATGATGCCTTTTATAAAGGGCTCTTTGATGTCAAATTCATATTTAAGATTGTTGTGTATTGTTGCTATGGTATCCTGCTCGCTATCTACGGCTAACTTTGCTATTGTATCTAAGATTGAGCTTCTTTTGTTATCATCAGTTATATGTGTATCTAGGTAGTTAGTTAATCTGTCTAAATAGCTCTCTATCTTGTTATTTTCAGGATCGAGTGTATAATTAATATTATTATATTCTAATTTTGTTTCTAATGCAGTTTTAAGTGTCTCTATATTGTTATCGCAATTATCTATTAATTCTATTATTTCATCAATAGTTAACCCTTGTTGCATATAATAGGCAATAATTGTATCTTTAAGCTGAGGGCAAAGACTATCAGCAGTTATTTTACTGTTAGGTGTTATATCTAAAGCTATTAATTTGTATTGTAAGTTGTTTCTGCATTGTTCTGCTGTATTCAAAGATTGAGCATGGGAATTATTATCAACTAACAATGGATTTGCTTCATTTAATGTTTCTATAGTTACAATTTTTCCATCCTTCATTCTTCCAACTTCAGATTGAGGGTTTTCAATATTCTGAAGTTGTAAGAATAAATTAGCGACTTCTTCTATTATTTTAGGGAACATAATATATCTCGTTTTAGTTAGTAAAGTTAGGTTTAAAATATATTTTTCAAAAACTATATTAAACCATCCAATTTATAAGATATAAAAAATTTGTATTAGTTCATAATAACTAGTTTTAAATGGAAATTCAAATGGATTGATCAGGTAGAGCTTTCTTAAAAACTATCAGTTGCTATTAGTAAACTAAATGCTAGAGCTAGAAAAATCTAGATTTCTAGTAACTTTATGATATTATGGCGAAAATCATCTAAAATTATGTGTTTGATGTTATGCACTTTTAGGTTTAAACTGCCTTTTTATCAAATAGTGCCGTAAAACCCGCTCCTTTAGGTGCGGGATATAAG
>CAKNAD010000419.1 GCA_929200515.1 Candidatus Gorgonimonas leptogorgiae
TTACTTATATAATTTCAAGTAGAAATGTAAGGTTAAGTTTAAACTACTACATATAAATACAAAACAAATAATCTTCTAACATTAAGATAATATATGACACGGATTTGTGAACACTACCTAAGCTATAGGCTTTGCTGTTAAAACTTCAATATCGGTTTTGCTGCTTGCTTTTTGTTTAGTGCTATTAAGAGGATAGTATTCATAACTTTTAGTTGTATGTTGATCCTCTTTAACTGCTTGTTGTTTGATACATTCAATAAATTGTTTACTTAATGAGCTAATAGCAAACATCCATATTACAATAATACCTAGTAGTATAATCGCAACATATGGGGTGATTGCAGTTAAAGATCCCAACCATAAAATCATCGCTTGTTGTATAAGCGACCCTCCAGATTTTCCTAATCTTCCACCTACTATCTCAACAGCCGCTTTACCCTGAACTTTTTCTTTTTCTGTAAGAGGAATGTATGCCATTTCTTTTGTAGGGTCAAAAAAAGAAAATTTACAAGACTTCGTTAGAATATTTTGTATAGTACCAAAAATCACACCTACCATTAACGGTGTTGTACCCCAAAAAGCGATTATATCAATACAATTATCCTTAAAAATAATCAAAGCAAAGAAAATAATCCCTGTTACCAACAATATAATAGGGGTAATGTTAGCACTTGCTTTCCAGTTAAATTTTTGTAGAATTTTACTTCCACAAAGTAACATCATAAACAAGGTGAAAATACCAGAATATTGAGAAAACTTACCCATAAACATGTTATAATCACTAGGATTAGGATATTGTAATTTTAATTGATGCTTCCAAAGAATTTCAACCAAATTAATAGCAAGCCCATAAGCTATTACTAATATAGCTATACAACCTAAATACTTAGAAGATAATATTTGTTGAAAACTTTGTTTTAAAGTTTGTTTTGGAGTGTTTTTTATTTTTTTAACTTGATCAGATATATTCAGATTTAAACTTGGCAGAATATTTTTATTAGTCCACCAGTATATTACCATTATAACCACACTAGATAAAAAAGTTGCTAACATTAGATACTTAAGAGAAATTTGCCATGGATCTATATTTTTAGGTGTTTCCATCCTTATATCCGATACCCATTGCATCAAACAGCCAGATGCAATATTTGCAAGATTGATTAGTATACCAATTACAGCATAAAATCGTTTAGATTCAGAAACTTTAGTTATGTCATTAGCAAACCCCCAACATAATAATGATAATATAACCGCCCCCCATAATTCAGCAAATATATAAAATAGAGAAAAAGTCCAATTCCTTATTGCTCCTACTAATCCGTTAAGACCTTGTGGTAGATAATTCTGTAGATTGTCACAAAATTGATTTGGATGTAAATATTCTTTATAAGGATAAAGAACTAGAGCAAACAAAACAAAAAACAGTAAAAAAGGGATTAAAGATATATAAAATAAATTTTGTTTAGTTAGAATATTGCTTAATTTAGTGTAAAACAACATAAAAAGTATAGCAACAGGTAAAACTCCCCAAAGTTTTAAAAAAGGTATTACTTCGGCTCCTCCCCCAACGGCAGTTACCACAAGGGTATCTTTAGTATCTCTGAGAATAGTATAGTTGAATAAAACACAGAAAAACATTAACACCAAAGGAACAATTTTTTTTAATTCATGTTTATGTATAGGCCATAATATAGATCTGATTTTTCCAAAATCATTATCATGTTTTGACATTTTAATAGATCTCCAAGATAGTAAGTACAACCTTTTGTAAGTTATAATTATTCATATCTTGCAAAACCGATCTTAGCTTCCTAAATTTAAAATTAGAATTTTCCATTTTGTTAGTCCTTTAAAATACACTAAGTGTTATATTATAACTTCTCTATTAAATAACAAATAAAATAATATGGTCGTGTATATTTAACTTAAAAACACATCTTTTTATAGCTTAGTAAGAATGTTTAACATAAGTCAAAAGACCATAACCGTTTAATTGTATCCTAAAATATTTTAACAACTAAGTAAATATTTTTAATAAAAAAAAAGAACTAACATTTGGTAAACTAATGATATTTTATTCATTAAATATTGTACAAATAAA
>CAKNAD010000420.1 GCA_929200515.1 Candidatus Gorgonimonas leptogorgiae
AAAACACTAGATTAATATAGTCTTTAACAGTTTTATCATGGCCTTGTTCTAATGCCACGTACAATCCAGGAAAACCATAATTTGTATCTAATGCTTGAATAAGTTTTAGTTTTTGTTCTGTAGAGAACTCATTGTTAGTTAATACAAGATCAATATATTCTTCAGCTTCTTCAGTGTATCCGAATTCTAATGCTTTATATAGCCAAGGACAATGACTTTTATTTTTTGCTTGAATAAGATTAAATTTTTGTTCTCTAGAAAATTTATCTTTATTGTTTAATATATGTTCTACACACAAATACATGATTGTATCGTTATTTTTATTAAAACAGTTAAACAAATTATAATCCATGATATTTAAATTTTTATCTTGCAATAATAATTCTACTAATTGTATATGATTATAGTCTATAGCTAAAGCAAAAATAGTTTCATTGCTAACTATATTATTATATTTTGTATATTTATTAGAACCTGATATAGTTAGTAACTTATAAATCAAATGGCAATTATTATTAAGTGCTATAGTAAATAACAATTCTTTTGTAGTTTCTGGAAAATTTTTTAAATCCTGAGTCGTTATTTTATTAAAGTAATTTATCTCTATAAGTTTTCTTAGTTTATTGTTATATAAATTTTGTTCTATTATTACTGTTAAAATATCTATCCATATGAAATTATTTGCTAAAAAATATATTTCATCCTGATTAAATTCATACTTTTTTACTGTTATTAAATTTATAACAACATTAAAAAATTGTTGTCTAAAATTTGTATTAGTTAATTTATCATTAAGAATATTATAGAGTTTATTTTTTAATATAGGTAACTCGTTAAGCTTGTTATGAACATTAGCATCAGTAAAAAAATCAACTATGGTTTCTGCATTATTAGTTTGTTCCATTGCTTGAGTAACTAAGGTAATACTAACCGCTGTTTTTTTTATATGAGTAGATAGGTATTTATGGTGTGTTGGGTCAGAATCGGTAAAATCAATAAAATCTAAATTTTTAATATGGGATAATTGTAATGTTACATAATTGTTAGAATTATCATTTTCAAAGTCATGAGCTCCTTCTTTATATTCCCAAAAAAACATGTAGTCAGTAGTATTTATAGTTAAGTTATCAGTAGTTGTTGCGAATACCTTTGTTGTGTTAGGCATTAATCTATTAGCTATCCATAGATGTATTTTTTCTTTAGTACAATTTAAATAATAATTATCAGGTTCTGTTACTTTAATATCGATTAAACTATTTATACTAAGCTTATCTGCTTCTGCCACATGAAATAATGTATTTATGGGAATAAAAAAATTAGTGTCTAATTTTTCTAGATTGTGTATTAAATCACTATCAGTTTTATATTCAGTTAACCAAGATTCCATTGATATATCAGCTAATACTTTAGTAAACTGTTGATAAAATTTATCTGCTAAAATGCTAGTTATTTTTGCAGGAGAAATTTCTATTTGTGCTAACGCTATAAACTCCTCTTGTATTTTATCTTTCAATTCCTTTGCTTCTAATGGATCCTCAATTTTCTGTATCCCTAATATATTTTCCATTAGATCGTGTAGTGCATTACGTATATGGATTTCATCACCATCTATAAATAAGCTTTGATCTAGTTGTTTTTTTTGAGTTAAATACTCGCTAAGAATTGCATCAAATAATTCTTTTTTTATTATGTTTATCTCACCAGCAACACCTTGATTAAGCGAACTTAATATTTCATGTTCGTTAGCTAATCTACTAGATATGCCTGCCAAGCATTTATCTAAATCTACTATGCATGTGTCTAGTCTTAAAGCAATAGTATCTTTACTAATAGCTAGATGTGTACTGGCTGTATTTTGTTGCTCAAGTTGATATTTAAAGTTTTCTAATAGAACAATTAAATCGTGTATATTGTAAATGCAACTACTAAAAGTATTTTTTATATAATTAATATTGCCTTGTATATGCATATTTTTTACTCGAGGTATTAAACTTTTTAAAGCTAGAACATGTCTATCCTGACAAAAATATTTAGTTATCTCGATAAATTTCTCTAACTCAGTGCTAAAAATATTTTT
>CAKNAD010000421.1 GCA_929200515.1 Candidatus Gorgonimonas leptogorgiae
ACCTTTTACCTGCAAAGGTGTATTTTCAGGTAAAAATGTATAACCTACGAAACACTTCCAACTGCCACGTGTATACTCACTTCCATTTAGCTATCATTTTTCTATAGATAAAGTTTTACTTTGTTTTTAAAAATAAGTTGCAAAATAAATCGTTATGGTAAAAATACATGAAACTCACCATGTACTAATAAATTATAAGAGTATTGTTTAATATAATTTTTGAGATATTGAATTTATCAAATATTTACTATAATAAAGATAATACAATCAAGTATTTATTACTTTTGATAGGCCCTATTTACAGATAAACACATATGATACCAGATACCCCAGATCCAGGCATAATTGATAACAATCATATAGAATATATAACAGAGCATCATCAAGATGCTACATCTGATTTAGTAAAAACATTAAATATAAAAAGCTTTAATATTATAAATCATAATATGGAATTAGATAACCAAACTAAATTTAATAATAATAAATGTTCTATTTGCTTAGATATTATCTATGAACAAGATGATATTTATATTTTAGATTGTCATCATTTCTTTCATAATAAATGCATTCTCGATTATAGAAAAGTAAACGAATCTTGTCCTACATGTAGGTTTAAATATAAAAATTTTATTTACTATAATTCTTTAAAAGATCTTTTTTATAGTTCTATATTACGGTGTAAAAATAAAGACTGCTTTTATATGATTGCACTAGCACAAGCAAAAAAATTAGATAAACTAGCCGATAATGTAAACCCTGGGGTATATTCAATTAGTAAAAAAAGTATTTCTCAAATAAAAAAAATTATAATAGAAGATATTAAAAACACTTTTATATATGAAGATAGCTTTACAGAAAATATTCCTTCATTGCAAAATTTTATTAAAAAGTTTAAAATTTATCCTGAAAAGAAAGTATCTGATCAATTAAAAAATTTTTTTCATGATTACTCTAAACACTATAGGTGTCCATATCCTTTGTGTCATTTTTATAATCAAGAGGTTGTAGGTTTTTTAACAAACAATTCAAATATGATTATTCCTATCATCAAGAAAATATTTATTAACAACTTAAATGGAAGAGGAACAATTACTGAATGTAACTTTAATAAATCAAGTGATAGTATTATAGCCATAGTAAACAACAATACTTTTACGTATAAAACCAATAATGAATGCATTGATGGCAGTACTTTATTTTTATATATAACAAAAAATTGTATTGCTGATAGCTTGCTGTTAAATTTAAAAATAGAAAATTCAAAATTATTCGATAAAAGTAAAAAATGTTATATACAAAATTGGGATGCAGCTACAAATAACATGAATATAGCAAATAATGGTATCGATGTATGCATTCCTATTAATTCTTTTATTGACTATGAAAACAATAAATTAGATAACCAAAAATTTAAAACCTGTATAACTAATGCTCAGGTAAATTACTTAGATTTATATGCCCCTGTGCAAAATACAGAAATAAACAATAACCCAGTTCCTTTAAATGAAAATCAAACAGATGTAGCTTTTCACCCGTTATGTACCCTTACAATTATAAATGAGGTAGGCCTAGTAACACTGCAGTATAGAATAATTGTACCATTCCCAGGAATGCAAATATCATGGAATTTTCACTTGAACTTTTCTGAAGTCGACTAATTATTTCATATAGCCATTAATCTAGATAACCTATAAAATGAATATAATAAGATTTTTATTCTTAAGTTTAATATCGTTAATATCTTATGAGATACACCCAATGATAGCAGTAGAAAGATATAAAACATACCCTCAAGAAAACCTAAATAGTATTAATAAAAAAATAGATTCAAATGAAGATTTAATGTATTTACAAAATATTGTAACCGAATTAATAACGCTAGAAAAAGATAATCAAGAAATTATCAATCAACAAAACCTAAAAAAAATATATAATTCCTCTACTATTACTATAATTAATAAAGAACAAGAATATGCAATAAAAGAAAACTATAATGAGACTAATGATCAGGATACTGTGCTTCAAGATGTTAGTATGCTAGACTTAGCTAATACACAGGATGCTACGCTTCAA
>CAKNAD010000422.1 GCA_929200515.1 Candidatus Gorgonimonas leptogorgiae
GATTTTATGGCTAAAAAGATTTAATTAAGGTGTAGCTTTAATGTAGCTAAAATAACTATAGCTGTTAAGTTTTTATCTAACATTTAAAAATTTTATTGTTATAATGTATACAAGGATGAATTATGCAATCTGCAACTACAGGCGTACCAACAAGGGGTTATAACTATTATCCATCAAATAATTACTCACTAGATGCCTCTAGTAATCTACTTGGGCTTTTGGTTGTCACAGTATGTGCAATTACTACATATCTTAAAAATAAAAAAGATGAGTTTTTATCTCATAAGTATACGTCTATAAATGAAAGGTCTGTAGTGGGCTATGCACTAGATGATGCAAAACAAATTTCAAGATTATCACGCTTTGATGGAGACCGTAATACAATCACAAATCTTATCTCTGAAGCCCCTACTACCCAAGCAGATAAGGAAAAAGAAACGATAAAAAAACAAACACAGGCATTTGATATATTTAATAGAATTTTTGATGTAGCTGTTTATTCCATTATTCCAGCAGTATTAATATGTACAATAGCATTTATGGCTACAGCTTCAGCTGGAGTTGGAATGACTGTATTAGGGCCTTTTTTAGGTGTCATAGGCGGTGTATTTTTAGCATTAGTTATAACGCAGGCATCATCGTTTGGTCTGTTATGCCATAGTCATAAAAATATCGATAAAGATATAAAAAAAGAAATAGATAGAGAAATAGGAAAGATATCCCAAACTGTTCAAAATATGAATGAAAATAACAGCAATCTTGAAAATGAATGTGAAAACCATTGCGAAGAAAATAAAACATTAAGTGTATTAAATAAGGCTAATGTTATGAATCTAGTTATTTCTATAAGAGACCTTAATTTAAGTAAAATACACGAAAATATGGATGAATATAACGATTTAATTCTATCGGGAATATCTAATCAACACCAGGCATTAGAGTTAGCGGAATCTGGTTTAGTAAACGACTTTATAATAATGTTAGGTTCATTATTTGTAAATGGAAGCAATGAGCGTTCATGTCTTACTTATAAAGGTTTTGTTGGTACTGTAAAAGATGATGTCTTAACATTACTAAATAACTATGATGTTGATATTTTATCCCCCCTTGTTCGCGCTTTATCTAGAAGAGATGCATCCGATCAATCAGGTAATAAAACATACAACATGTTAAAGAAAGCTATTATTGCTAAATTAGAAGGAGTTGGAGGATCCAATTCTACAGATAGACAATCTCTGTCTTTGCAACAACTAACCTCGTTGACGCTCAACCTTAATTTTCAATAAAATCTATGTTAGTGCCTATTTAATCTAGAATTCAACGCTTTAAAATTTTTAAATATAAAAAATATCAAACAAAGAAGATTTAATTTAAACACAAAAACAATGCTTTTTGTGTTGAGTTAGTGCATTAATCAATATTTTATCTGAATTACTAACTATTTTATGCTATATCTTTCAAATACTATTTACCTGCTTTAACACTATACAATAAAAGCTAATATTTTTAACTTAATTATGTATAGCCTATGTTAAAGGCATAGCAATAAAAGGAGTTTGACTAATGCCGAGTGGAGGTATAAATAATTCTAATCAAAAAGTAAGCATCTATAATGCCTCACGGCAAGAAGAATCTACTCAAAAGCCTCAAAAGCTTCAATGGCAACAGATCTATTTAAATAATTCTTCAGATTTAACCTTAAAGAGTGGTAGCCCAAAGGTAACTGCTACAGCAACTGTTAACCAAGTTGATATACAAGCAATAAGCAAACAACAGCATACGGTTTCTCATGCCCCTCAATATAGTGCGGTAGTTATTAATAATGATGCTGAAGATAAATCTTTAGATACATTATTATCGCATATGATAATCCAAAATAATGAAAATATTTATTATATTACGAATTTGGAAGATTTTTTTAATTATCATTTAATAATAGATAGCAAAATTATAGAAAATAGCTCTACAGATGATAACTTTATACAACTACCAGGGAAGCTATATGAAAATACAGCAAGCCCTATAAATATAGTTATAGATTTTCGTAAAATTA
>CAKNAD010000423.1 GCA_929200515.1 Candidatus Gorgonimonas leptogorgiae
AAGTAGATTTTTTTAATATCCCCCAGCGGGCAAGGCTTCTAAGCTTTTATCCTACCTAGTTTTGGTATTTTAATGCTGTTTTCACTATAGGATACATTAGAGCAGTGGTAACTATGTTGTACATTATATCTACTTTTAAAACGTGGAAAGCCGTAAGGATTTCCTTTTTTATTTTTTAACTTAGGATATTTTTTTTGTATTCTGTAAAAATCTTTAAATGCTTTGTCTAGGTTACGCAAGATTTCTTGTAGAGCTAGGCTATCGTACAATTTCAACCAGTGGTATTTTATTGATTTCTTTGCTATTGGAAGTGATTTTTTCAAAGTGAAAGCAGATACAGGTTCATTATGTTTTTTGTATCTGTTAGATATTATCGCAATACCTTTGTTGTAAATCATACGCACAGCACCAAACTGTCCATTTAAAAAATGGATTTGTTCTTTGTTTGGGTAAATGCGTACTTTGATTGATTGCATTTGAGTATTATACTATTTTTACAGTATTAAAACAAGAATTAATGCACCTTATATCACCGCCCTAAAGGGCGATGGTTTACGGTAAGGAAGCTAAAAAAATAGTGCTATTAATTTTTTACTAATGGGTTGTTAACTGCACCTATCATTATTATATTTTTAAGCTCATAACGTTTGTTAAATGGGCTATCTTCTATTTTCTCAACTTCGCTTAGTATATAGTAAAAACCATTATCTATAATAACGTTTTTAGGTACTTCAGTGCTACCGCAAAAATATGTACACATAGCAGTAATGGCCTCAGCTATAGTTCCTTCTTCATCTACTTTAATTATGCATTCTTGTTCTAGCTTAATATCTTTACTTTTAAAGAAAGGAATAGTTTCTTGTAACATGTTAGTGATATTATTTTTTTCCTTAAATGAAAATAAAGGCATTTGTAGGTTAATACTAGATTGATATCCGCTATTACAATGATATTTTATAAGATCAGTGATTATTTTGATTTTATCTGTATTTTGATATTTTGTTTCTTCTTGCGGTATTACTATATCTAAAGCATAATTATTTTCATAAAATATACGTACGGATTTCCAGTTGTTTATACCACCATAAGCAACAGAGCCTGTAATTTTATTTTTCATGTAATCAACTGTTAGTTGTTGGTTATCAAAAGATGTAAATTTATGCTTACCTATTTTTTTAAAATTACCATCTCGCCATTTAGCCTCAAACCTTAAAGCTGAAATAATTTTTAAATACATTGATAACATAGGCTCTTCAGACCAAAGTTGTTTATAGTCTAATTTCTGTTTGCCTTTAAATTTTTGTTGTAATACATTTTGAATTTTTTGTTTAAATTCCTCTCGTTTTTTCTGTTGTTGTTGGTTAGTATCAGCAACTAAAATATTTTCTCCTAGTATTATTTTTGACTGCTGTATTTTATCTTTTTCTTCAGCTGTTACATCACTTCTAGTTAATATAGCGGTAAAAAATTGTAAACTAGATTCGTCATCGCTATAAAATAGTTGTTGATGGTTTATACCATTATTTTTTATTGCTGTTTCTAGTTCTATTTTTTCTTGACCCTGTAACATATGTGTCAATGCCGATACACAGCTATCAACTCCTAAAGGAGAGTAAATTTGGTTATTTGTACTAGAACCTCTCATATTAAAAAAGCTTTCTAAAGCAAAAGAAATATATTTGTCATTTTGAGTTTCAACAGCAGAACAAGGTGATTGTAGTAATATAAGTATTAAATATATACTTATTATTGTTTTAATTGTATTCATATTTATAGTCTACAGATACATAAATTATTGTTATTAGTTAGGGAGTTTCTTTTTATAGCTTAGCATATCAGTCTTTTAATATATTAATGAATAATTTAATATATTGCAATAAATCATATCAAAAAATATTTTTATTTTGAAGTAAATCTTTTTAATAACCCCCAGAGAGCAAGACTTCTAAGCTTTTATCCTACGTTAGTATTTCTTGATTTAGTCGACACTAACTACGAAATACTGCCTTGGCTAAAAACTTATAATCACTTGCTGAAAACTCGCATT
>CAKNAD010000424.1 GCA_929200515.1 Candidatus Gorgonimonas leptogorgiae
CAATTAATAATAAAGAGATGTGTGAAATATTGCTAAAATTAGGTGCTGATATTAACATTTCTACTGAAGCAGGAACTCCATTGTATTTGGCATGTTCCTATCCTAAAACATCATCAGACCTAATAAAATTCTTTTTAGAAAAAGGGGCTAATCCTAATCTTTGTGCTACCCCAAATACTTGGGCTGACCCTGATATTTGGCCTTCCACTTATAATATAGACAATATCCCTAGTATTTATTATACCTCTAGGCTAGCTTTCATTGATATTAATGAGAAACCTAGGCCTACTTTTAGAAATCCTTTGCTACATTGTATAGTAGAACGTTCAGAAATAGTTGATTTGTTAATTGATAAAGGAGCTGATGTTAATTATCAGGATATATTTAGATCCGAGACTTACACTCCTATGTATTATGCTGTTGCATCAAATAATTTTGATATGATTAAACTTTTACTAGATAAAGGAGCAAATAATTTTAATAGAACTCAAATATTAAATATTGCTATTAAAGCACTTAACAACACCAATTTTAGTGATTTTCTTGATAGGCTTTGTGGTAAGCCTGCTGATATTAGTCGTGCGAACTATACTAATAAAGTAGAAAAGATAATTAATTTATTGTTCGATAGAATAGGCATTCCTGATGATAGTGAGCTGTTAAATCATGGACTATATTTGAGAAATTTAAATATAGCTAAACGATTGTTAGAGAATGTAACAATTCCTACTAGCCTGAACCCTTTTGAGTCTGTAGGTCCTAACTGTATAATGAAACCCTATAATATAGATGTAATATTATTTGTTATGGTTAAATTTCTGAATGCAAAACTAGAAAATAATAATAATACTATTCAAAAGATTGATATCAAACCTTTCGAGAGAATCTTAAATATAACTGAACTATTAAATCAACAAAAAAATAATGATAGCGAAAATATATTAGAAGATCCTAAGTTCAAAGTTATATTTATGCTAAGACATCTAGGTGCTATTCAAGATCCTGAGCAGATTAAAATTATTGAACAAATATTTGGTTTCGATCCATTTAGTCCTCTAAAATTAAGCCAATATTGTGCAACTGTTATAATTAAGGCTATTTCTAACAGCGACAACGTAACCGATGCTATAAATACTCTACCACTACCAAAAACAATAAAAGATAACATTACAACATTATCTTTATACTAAATTGAAGCTTTGTTGAATAAGAAAAATTACCCCTAATATCTGTCAAAAACAGGGTAATTTTTATGTTATATACACCTTTTACTTAAAGGTGTATAGCACCGCCCACATAATGTTATACACATTACTTTTTTGCGTTGAGGTTTAATAAAAAAATATCTTTATATGTTTATATACTACAACCTACACCATTAATTTTAAGATGTTACAAGGTAGATGATTATCATGCATACTTAAAATATTAACAGCTTAATGGTTTAGACCGTATCTTGATAAGATATTTGTATTATTATTAGTTGTTTTTTTACTGCAACAATTAAAATAACAATAAAATAATGAACAAAGAGCCCCCAATGAGATTATAGCCGTAAGATATAAGGCTATACTTGATATTTGATCTATTTTATAGTTGCTATATTCATCTACGGTTTTATGTTTTATTTGTGTAACTTTGTTATCCATTGATACTAGCATTTGATATATCAATTCTAAGGAACCTCTAAAAAATAAACGTATGTCTATTTCTCAGAGGTTCCTTAAATAATATAATGCTAACTGAAAATTATTTAACTAAAATCACTTAAAAAATAGATTAAAGGTATATTTTTAAAATTAATTATTATGAGCCAAAATAGAAGTTACTTTAAATATTGGGGTAAAGCTTCAAAGCCAAAAGATGCCAACGGTAAAGAAATTAACGATGCACCCATACAATATCACTTGCTAGTTTATCATTGCTTAGATGTAGCAGCGACAGCTGATTGTTTACTTGCGTCTGAACAACTTAATTATCTCGTACCCTTAGCTAAACAGTTAAAGGTAAAACCAAAATGGTTACGCAAGTGGCTAGTTTTTT
>CAKNAD010000425.1 GCA_929200515.1 Candidatus Gorgonimonas leptogorgiae
ATCTTCACCGCTTGAAATTGTTTTTGCAGTTCTGCCACCGCAAATATCTAGTGGTTCATGTTGCAAAACATTCAGATAGCAGTTGTTTATTAATGGTAAGCTACTGATTTTATTATTTTCAATTGATGATTGTTTTG
Organism: Candidatus Gorgonimonas leptogorgiae; assembly: GCA_929200515.1. Taxonomy (GTDB): domain Bacteria; phylum Pseudomonadota; class Gammaproteobacteria; order Pseudomonadales; family Endozoicomonadaceae; genus CAKMZJ01. The sequence goes on from CAKNAD010000425.1 coordinate 138, forward strand.
AACTAATTAAATATTTTTTAGCCTTAGTATATAAGTGATGTATAAATATTATATTATCGCTTATAGTTAAACAACATAACAATTTAATAAATATATTAGAGGAGTAATCTAATGCTTACTTTTACAATAAGTCCTATAGAGGCAATCGAAGAGTTAAAAGCTATTTTTCCAGGACATCAAGACAAGAAAACAACTGGTTTAGGAGATATAAGATAAAGCATGAATGTATTAAAGAAGAAAGACTAATTCAAGAATGTAACAAACTGCTGAATGATGGAATTGATACACCATTAAAATTAGAAGATAGAGCTATTAAATTGGCAGATGAACAAAAGGAAAATATCAAATTTATCGAAGACAAACAGCGAAGTAATCCAGATTCAGTAGATGAGGAGACATCGAAGATGTTAATAAAAATAGGAGAAACAGACATTAAAATGGTAGTATGTAAACACTTGATGCAGATAAAAGTAGAGGAAAAGATAATGGATATTGCATATGATATAATAAAGAAATTTTGATTCGTGTAGGTAAATACTTGAGGTGTAGTAGCTCAAACCCGATCTGACAGTAATCTTAAAAACTAGAAGCTTGTTTTATTATATTTAGATACAGCTTCTGTATCTACAAGATTACTTATATAATTTCAAGTAGAAATGTCAGGTTAAGTTTAAACTACTACAACTTATATAATTTCTAGCAGAAATATCAGGTTAGGTTTAAACTATTACAATTTAGCCAAGCTTCAGGGTTAACAGTTGGCGATAACTCACTGCTATGAACATATTCAAAACCTTGGTGTTTTAATAGCTCAATTGCTAATTACTCAATATCGTTTTCTCTTGCATTTGCTTACAGCCTAACTTTTGTATATTAAGCTTGTACTATGAATATTTTCTCTCAATAAGTTCCGCAGTAAAGTTCATCAACCCTGTAATTAAAGAAGGTACAGCGAAAGTACCGTTCTTTTTTCCTAAGCCGATCTTCCCATCATTGCTATCCTTGCTATTTCCTTCAAAATCTCTTGGAAATTTCAAGATTTTAAAAAATATAGAGCTATCAGGATATAACTTTTTGTTTAATTCTCCATTGAGGTTTAAATGCACAGAATAACTGTTAGCTAAACGCTCTTTCTCTTCGTTGTCTAAATCAGAGAGTTGTGGTACACCATTTATAAATGTTGGTTGTTTCGCTGTCATGTATATCAATCTAACTACCATATGATCAAGCCATTCTTCTAGTTCTGCTTTGTTTAATTGCATAAATTCTGCTAGCGATTCTTTGGTATCAGTATTTAAATAGCTTTTTCTATACACATTGAGTAAACCAATTACAAAGCGTTTCATATCTACTATGGCTTTAGGGTCTTCATAATGATAATTAGGCAATTGAGAATAGGCTTTAGCCATTACTAATATTGCTGCTAACAATTGCTCAGCTATTGTATTTGCAGTTAAAATATGTTGCTCTACTGAAGCAAATTGACTGTGATTGGATGTGAATTTTGACCTTATTGAATTTTTAATGTTAAGAAAAAAATCGCCTAGATCACGTAGGCCTGTCCAACCAAAATCAACTCTTTCTGTTGATTCACGCCATGCTTTTAAAGATCCAACTACACTACAAGTTGGATATCCGAAAAGACAGTGTAATATTTTCCATTCACGACCTACATCATGCCAAGCAGGAAGTGTATTAGTGTATAAGATATTATAAGATGCATACATAGCAAGATCATGACTTGTTTTATAAATTCCCTGTATAGTAGTCTTTAGAGGCTCTGGTGAATTTGTATCAAGAACATGAGCATAAATTGAATAATTTGCTGATGTTTCAAAGCATATGAGGTTAACATATTCTCTGTCGTCATTATCAGTAAAAATTGTTACAGGATCGTCAAAT
>CAKNAD010000426.1 GCA_929200515.1 Candidatus Gorgonimonas leptogorgiae
ATTTTCAAATGCTAGATGACATAAAACCTGCATTTTGAACTTCCATGTGTATAGACTTTTGGAGTAGTAAAGACGGTGCAATATACTTCATAATAAAAAACAACGATACAAAACATGAAGTTCCGGTTGATAATTTTATTGATACCGACCAATTGAGTATAAATTTTGATCACTTACGAGATTATTTAACTAAAGAAGGTGTGTCTTATAAAAAACTATTTCAACCAGCCCAAAAAACTTTAAAAAGTAAATTTATAGACCCTAAAGTTGATATTCCAGTTGGTATACTTTACACTAATATGTTTACTATCTTTCACTAAGATATTCTTTACTCACGAGAAATTTTAAGAGAATTACTTGGGGGCAATGGTTGTAACTTTCTACCTTGCAGGTTTTGTTGTGTTATGTGAAACCTTGTAGGTGTAATATTTCCTCCACTACTGCTAATATACTTCAATGCTTCTGTTAGCTGTTTGTCAGTTAATTTTTTTTCAGGTGGCAAATAATTACCTAGTTTATTAATGCTTATAGCAGGTGTGTTGCTGATCATAATCGATTATCCTTAATAGTTTAGTGATAGTCATTAATTTTATAATTTAATTAAAAATAAAAATAAAAATAAAAATAAAAATAAAGATATCTTTTGATGTAACTTAATTGTAATATATTAAAAGGATTATAAACTAAACTTTATCGCTACTACAAATTACCTATTAAAAATAAATACCCTAACTAATAATAATTTATCTACAAGGTATATAAATATGAATACAATAATAAACATATATTTAATACTTATATTACTACAATTTCCATGTTCTGCTATTGAAACTCAAGATGATAAATATACTTCTTTTGCTTTAGAAAGTTTTTTCAATATAAGAGGTTCTAGTACAAATAACCAAATTTACTCTCCTTTAGGAGTTGATAGCTGTGTATCGGCATTGACACATATGTTACAGGGTCAAGAAAAAATAGAACTAGAAACAGCAATAAAAAATAATGGTATAAACCATCAACAACTATTTTATAGCGATGACGAATCTAGTTTACAATTTTTTACCGCTATATTAACTAGAAGTGATGTAACAGCTGAAGAAAAAGATAAAATACAGCAGTCAAAAATAATACTAGGAGAAAATATTTTAGTTGCTGATACTAACCAACAACAACAGAAAAAACGAGAGGAATTTAAACAAAAAATTCAAAATGTATTACAACAAAAATTTAAAGGCAAACAGAAATTAGACTATAAACAACTTTGGTCTGAAGAGCCTATGTTATCAATGTATTTAAAAATTATTTCAGCTTTAAGGTTTGAGGCTAAATGGCGAGATGGTAATTTTAAAAAAATAGGTAAGCATAAATTCACATCTTTCGATAACCAACAATTAACAGTTGATTATATGAAAAATGAAATTAAAGGCTCTATTGCTTATGACTATACAACCAGATGGAAATCTGTACGCATATCTTATGAAAATAATTATATTTTAGATATAATAATACCACAAGAGGAAGCAAAATATACAAATGCAGATAAAATTAAAATATTTACTAATCTTATCAAACAATCTAGTAATAACTGTTATAAACATAGCATAAAACTACAAATGCCTTTATTTTCATTTAAGAAAAAAAATAATATCACTAACATGTTACAAGAAACTATTCCTTTCTTTAAAAGTAAAGATATTAAGCTAGAACAAGAATGCATAATTAAAGTAGATGAAGAAGGAACTGTAGCTGAAGCTATGACTGTTATGGCTGTATATCTTAGTAGTTCCTCTCCTTCAAAAATTATTATAAATAATGGATTTTACTATATGCTAAGCGAGGTTGAGGAAACAGGGAATGATCTTGGTACAAATTATGACCTTAAAAATATAATAATGATAGGCGCAGTTAATAACCCATTAGTAGAAAATTAACCGCACTATCTTTTTAGAATGAATCTATACAGGTGGCAGTTGTAAATGCGAGTTTTCAGCAAGTGATTATAAGTTTTTAGCCAAGGCAGTGTTTCGCA
>CAKNAD010000427.1 GCA_929200515.1 Candidatus Gorgonimonas leptogorgiae
GTTTGAAGATCTACCTATTAAACCTATAGATAAAAAAGAAATGCCTGAATGTTGCCTTACCAATATGGTTTATGATGAAATGGTTGAATATAAAGATGAGTATTACGGATATGAAACTTTATTAACAATTTATAGAAATAAACAAAAAATTACTGATAGGTCCGAACTAGTTGATCCTACACAGATTCATAAAGTAGTACTAAAAAAAGATGCCAATACATAAAAGCTTTAAACTTCACCATACTGCAACTTCAACACACATCTGATATAAAAGCTTATAAGTTTTAATCTATGTAGTTAAAGATAAGATAAAACAATTTATTGCCTAGCTAGATTTAGTTTAATATACTACCCTCTCACAAAAGCTGTATTTTCAATTTATCAAGGAGGTTAAATTATGTTTAATCCAATAAGTAGATGCACCCCAAGCCCTACATCAAACCAACCAAACAATCAAGCAAACGGAATAGATACACCAGTCTCAAACCCTCAAACATATATTCCAAAAAAAGTTCCAGGTGCGCCAAATGAGGGTTTTCACGGCAAATCTTTAATTGCATTTAATATAACTAAACAGCAGCCTGACAACACAGAAAATAATCCAGAGGTTAAATTATCTTGCTTAATAGCAGAAATTAAAAATAAACAAGTTCTGGGGGAGCACGAAAAATCAATACTAAAGTTATATGAACTATTCATTAAAACTGGAGATGTTAATGTAACAGATATATGTATATCTATAAAACGTCCGCTTTTACCTTTGGCTATTCTAACTAAGAACGTAGCTATGGTTAAAGTTTTATTAGAACTAGGGGCTGATACTCATGCTAAAAATACACCATCTGACAGTTTTCTTTTTCCTGCCTGTGAGTCAAAAAACCCAGATATTATTAAACTTTTATTAGACAATCATGCAGATATTAATATTGGATATTTTGGTTCCTCCATGACACCCGCAGTTTTTTGTGCAGAGAACAATTTAATAAATGAGTTGAAAATTTTAATTGACTATGGTGCTGATATCCATGCAATAGATGCCTATGGAGAGAATATACTGTTTCGTGCTATAGGCTTAAATGGCATGGAATCAGCTAAGCTATTGATAGATCTAGGAATAAATCTTGATATTAATAATAATCATAACCTAACTGCTTTACATAGAACTATTATGTATAACCGTAATATAGAAGCATTTAAATTTTTGTTACGTACTGGTATAAATCCTACCGTAGAAGATTTTGTTTCTGACTATGGAGAGGAAAAACTGTCATTTTTGTTAGAATTTTTATTGTTTAAACTAGAACAAAACAACAATACTTTACCATTAGATCAGGAAACTTTAGATTTTGTGCAAGAAATTTCAAAGATAGACTCTTTTATTAAGGAGCTACAAAAAGAAGTTGTAGATACAGACAAGTTTATTCAGAAACACAAAGTTGATAACATACCAGATATTAAAACTAAAGTTCTATTTATGCTAAGACGAGTAGGATGTATTAATAAATCAGAACATATTAATACTATTATAGAAATCTTTGGTTATGATCTATTATCTTCTAAAACCTTACAAGAAACTTGTAAAGATGTAATAAGAGATGCTGTTAAAAATAAAGATAACGTAAACTCCCTGCCGCTTCCAAATGGATTAAAAAATGAATTGACAGGTAATACAGGGGAATAGCATAAGTTTTTTATAAGAGCAGAATAATATTTTAGACTTAATCAGACATTTCCGCTTAAAATTATATAAGTAATCTTGTAAATATAGAAGTTGGATATATACACGTGGCAGTACTAGCACAGGAAGCACTTATTTTATCAAGAATCCCCCGCGATACCACTTGCGATTAGTGGTGGGAGAATGTCAATAAATTAAGCAAGCAATATATTAAAATTTTGTGTAATGCTATAACACTGTTATTGTTATAATGTTGTAAGATAACAAACAACTATTTTTTTACAAGGAGGTGTCACCATGTCACCAATAATAGCAGGAGTTAATAGCTCATGTAACAACTTATCATC
>CAKNAD010000428.1 GCA_929200515.1 Candidatus Gorgonimonas leptogorgiae
CCGATTGCGAAGCTACTAAATTAAAGTTAACAAAATATGAATATGCCTTTTATAGTGCGGTTGCTGCTAACGGCAGTGCTCGTGAATTAATGCAGCAAGATGTTTTACGTGAATTAGCTGTTGCTCTAACGACAAGTGTTAAACAAAATACTAGTATCGATTGGCAACAAAAACACAGTGCCCGCGCTAAATTGCGCACTGCTATTAAAAGATTACTAAGAAAATATGGCTACCCACCAGATATGCAACAGCTAGCAATAGATAATGTTATTGCCCAAGCTGAGTTAATGGCTACTAGTTGTTAAAGGTTGTTTTACATATACACAGCAATTAACATTTTCATTAAGTAAACATTGAAAAATAGAATTTTCAATAATAATTTTAAATTTAATAAAACTTGCTTTTTTTGTATCATTAGTAGCAAGTTTAGCTGTTATCTTGCTATCAAATAATATAGCAATTTTATCGTTATCATTTATTATCTTCGAGTTTAAAATTACAGGGCAAAACACTTCAACAGCCTCTAGATTATTATCATCAAGTGCTCTATATAACCCAGATTCATTATTGTCGCTTTTAGCTTGTAATAATTTTATTTTATCAGCATAATCTAAGTTGCTAGTTAGTATTAATTCTACAAAGGCTTTTATACTGTTTACGTTATTTGATATAAATGCTATATGCAACCCTGAAATCTTAAAAAATGGGCATTGTGCTTCTAAAAGATTATAGTTGACTTCACTGTTAAAATTACTATTTAATATTTGATTACAAAAAGATATTATGCTATCAGCATGATCTTTCATAAATGCAATGTGTAATCCAGGTCTATGAGTTAATGATTGTGCTTGATAGAAATTTACTTTGTCTTCTAGAGGATTTTTATCATAGTATGACTCTATAGAATCAGCTATTTTAGTAAACATGATATGTCCATTAATTAAAAATAAATATGATAGTGCAGGCGATAATATACCAAATACTTGCACATCAGCTTTTTGATAATCTTCCATAGTTGTTGTACTTAAGATGCATGCTGTAGGAGTTTTTTCTTGGAAATATACATCTATAGTTCCATTTCCTATTATATTTCCTGTTTCTACATTAGATAATTGTTTTATATCATTTAGAACAGTTTTTCTATGAATATCGGTTTTATTTGGATCATAAAAATAAATCACAAAAATATTATTTGCTTTTCTTTTTATAGTTAGAGCCATTGCATGATCTGAAGATAGCAATAAAAACTTTATTTCATTTTGATTTTTTTGTATAGCTTGTTCAGTAATTAATTTCTTAATAACTGTAGGTAGTTGATCTAAACTAAAATAATATGCTAAATTTGCATGTTTTGCTTTATAAAGCTTATATTTATCTATTAAAAAATCAGGATGATTTGCTATTTTCTCTGCGCTATTAATACTAGTTAAAAATTCAGACTTTTTTTGTTTAGTGGTTAAATAAGCAAATGATAGATGTCGACATGAGACTTTTGAATAATAATTTTGCAAACTAGCTGAAGAATAATTAGTTTCTTTGCTAAAAGCTGTTACTTTACAATTTAAACAAATGCCACTACCTTTAGATTCATAACATAAAGTAGGCTCATGTTTATAAATTCTTTGCTGTTTTTCAAGCTGAACTATTTTATTACTTATATAGGGGTGATAATAATCACTTTTATCGAAATTTATTTGCTTATTAGGGGTCATTATATTCCTTTAGTATTGAAATTAGTGTAATTTATATTAAAACCCATTTCCATAGGGCGTAGAACCATAAAAAGAATCACTTTGATAGTTATTATAAATAAATTATTATTATTATTAGATATCTAGTATTAAAATAGGTTGCTTTTGTAGTTTTAGGTAGAACAGGTCGTTTAGTATGTTCTTTAAGTTTAAACTACTACACAAAATCGTATTTTAATTATATTAATCCTTAAATATTGTGAAAGATAACTCGGTTAATTAATAGACAATAGTTTTTTTATAAAGTTCAATTATATACAC
>CAKNAD010000429.1 GCA_929200515.1 Candidatus Gorgonimonas leptogorgiae
TTGCGGATATACCGCCAATGCTGACTATGTAGGTGCTTGTAACATTCTAAGGGTAGGACATACCCGGTTAGCCTGCTGAGATATAGGGTTCGTTAGAACACTAGCACAGGAAGCACTTGTTTAATCAAGAAGCCCCGTCCTTTAGGTCGGGGAGCATGTCACGTATATACTTTCTTCTTGAAAATGACTGTTTTCATTAAGCTAAAAAATTATCCTTTAGGCGTATTTAAAAAAATTTACTTTTCATCGTTAAAGCACCTTAAAATGCAACCTGCACTCCTGATGTGCTTTGTCTTGAATTAAATCTTTTTCTTTAGCTCTAAAACCTAGCATTTTCATCTGCCATTTATATATTATTTTATGTTTATCTGTAAAATTAAAAGGACTTTATATGAATCAAGCAAATTCAGCTACAAATAGTTATGATGGAATGTTTCTTCGTCGTAGGAGTGGTTACGACAACAATTATCAAGATGATGCTACTAAAGGTCGTGCTATTAAATGGGGCAGAGACGTTGTAGCAACTGAAGATGTAAGTTTAACTAAAACAGATGACGATAGCATTGATCAGATTTTAGTAGAAATGAAGCAAGAAATTGACGGCAATGATATAGCTTTACTTGATAGAATAGTGAAGGCATGTCCAGAGATTATGAATCAAATAAGTTATAATCTTGATTGTGATTTTGATGAAGGTGCAACAATTCTAGTATACGCAACTTATAACAAACACCTAGAAGCGGTAAAGGTATTAGTAGCTAATAATGCCGATGTTGATGTGATTTTTATATTAGACGGAATTAAAAAAACACTTATTTATCAAGTGGCTGATTTAAATGATACAAGTATACTCAAAGAGATATCAAATAAATCTACAAGACATGTAAACACAAAATGCCATAGCTGTACACCATTACACAAAGCAGTTGTTTCAGGTAATATTGATGTGGCTAAATTATTAATATCTAAAGGAGCAGATTTAAATAGTTATACAGATTGCACAGTAGATCTTGCAGGGGCAACTCCATTAATGTATGCGGTATTAAATTTAAATGTATCCATGGTTGAACTTTTGCTAAAAGAAGGTGCTGATGTAACAAAAGGTGCGCATAGACGCACTGATGATAATCTTATCGAAGAAACAGAAGTAGTTGAGTTTATGAGGGAATATATATTTTCTCAAATAGATAAAGTTGATGTAAAAATAAAAAAATTTGAAATACTAGCATTATTATCTAAATATGGAGCTAAGATAGATCTACAATTTTTACAAGATATTAAGGATGAGTGAAAAATAAGAACTTATTAAAATATTTAGCGTAATTGAAAGTTTCTTAAAATTGATCTAATAGCAATATTAAAAATAAAAAATTGTTAGATTATATTTTAGAAAAATTCATATCTAACTTCTACATTTATAATATTACTTAGGTAATCTCAAAGGGAAATATTAGCTTAAATTTACACCATTACAAATTATTAAGTATTTTTAGTTGTCTTATCAAAATCTTCTTTCCTTATTAAAGGTTTTATTATGATGCCTGTATAAATTACATACTATCTTTATACACATTTTATTTACAACGACGATAATAAAAGCCTAATAATTTTTTGCGGAAACAACTAGTAGATCAGCAATTCATCTAAATCCTGCAATAAGTTTTATATTTGTATTACATATTATCTTTATAAACTAATCAAACCATCACAACAGAAGACGATAACAAATAAAATCAATATTTATATTAGTCATACTTACAAATTAATAAACTAACTTTAATAATTATATCTTAAGGATTTATTGATATGGATACACAAGGAAATTCATCAAATATAACCTATGTTATTACAGAGAATGAAGGTGTTCAAGAAATAAACTTAGAAGGAAGTTCTGGCAAATTGCAAAATATAGATATAACTAATGTTTTGCCAGATAATATTGCTACTAGTGATGTAAAGCAATACATTAAAATAACTTCTAAAG
>CAKNAD010000430.1 GCA_929200515.1 Candidatus Gorgonimonas leptogorgiae
TCTTAGTTTAAATTTACACACATATAATAGCTATGGTTCGGAATTAGAAAACAATTATAGCTGGCAAATATATAAAAATAATTGTTCCATTGCTGAAGGGGTTTTAGAAGTCAAGTATCAATTATTTAAGAATACAATACATGGTATATTTTATACAAATAATGAATATGAAACTTTTCATCATTTATTATATCCAGATTTAGATAATAAATCATCTACAATATTTCAAGAATACTTAAAGTTTACTATAAACTTAAATTTTAATGAAAAAACAGCACGAAATATTAGTGAAAGCGTATTGTATACATTTTTAAATCATAAAACATGCATATATAGCACATTAAAAATAATAGGTTATCCAATATATAATCGCAATTATCCAAAGTTTATCAGAGGGAAAAATAAATTCTTATGCTGTTGTAAATGTTGTTGTTGCAATAATGTAGAATTAAATATTAAGCAAGCAGAAGAATATTTAGAAAATGCTATATTCTCAAGAAGAATTAATTCAGGAGATAGTATAAGTAGCTATTTAAACATTGTATATACAGATGAAAATGGAAAGCAATCACAAGCTAGTAAAAAATTAAACGATAAAAAATCCACTATTATTAATATTTTTGCTTGTAATGAAGATTCTATAGAGGTGTTAAAAAAAATTTTTAATAGCCAAATACAACTGCAACAGAACTTAGTTATTATACCTTTTGATAATCAACCAAAAATATATCAAATATATTTAGAAAAATATCTAGAACCTAAACAAATTAGTGATAGCCTTGAAGCTAACCATAAAATTGTATTTGTCGACTTTCATAACCCTAAAAGAAAAGTAACGTTATATCTAAATAATAGTATAGGGAATATACTACTATTATCATGCCAATACGATACAGAAAGTGATTGTTTATTTCAAATGCAACTACTCCAGAATAGCGATGTAGCGCATACAGCCCCACCAGCATATGAAGATGTAAAATAGGGCGTTAGTGTTAATAAATATGTGTTATAGTAATATCTTGCAGATTTTTTGTAACACATAATTTTGAGTTGCTTAGGCAACCTAACGATTAAATACCATAGGAAACCAACGAGCGCAGCAGCTATTCATTGCTTTTGAACTCTTATAAAATTGTTTAGCTTGTTCAGTTAGATTAGCTGATCTTTCTACTAAAACATCAAGTTTTTCTCCACGTTCAATAACTTTTTGAATAGTATTACTAATAATCAGTGTTGTCTCATTTATTTCTTCCTGAACTTGTTTAACCTTATCAACTGGAACTTTATAATTATTATTTTTTAAATCTTGAAAATTATTTTCAAATTGTGATCTATATTTTTTTATTTTAAGAGTATCTTTAATTCCTAGTAAATTTGCCTGCGTTACTTGATTTATCAGAAATTGTTGTGCTTTGTTTTCATCATAATCTTCATCAGCGATTAAAACACCTATATAATCGTTATAACGGAAAGTAAATAACCTTATGGCAATATCGATACTTGGAAATTCATCTTTATGATATTTTACCACTCCTGTAATAGCTTCTTTTGCTACCACATCACTTATATCATCAAATACTTTTTTTTTGTTTCCCGTTAAAAATATCCACGCAAAACTATTGATACAGCTATGCGTAGTTAAACACTGCAATTTTTTATTAGAATAATCATATATTTTAAGTACATATATTGAATCTTCAGCATACAAATAAGAAGAGTTTAATGATAAGAAAATAAGTAGCATAAAAAAAAAGTTTTTAATCATAAATACGAAACCATCTATATTTTTAGAAGTTATTATTAGAGTTTTTTATTTGCTTATAGTTGTTTTTAATATTGTATTTAACCATAAACACTACCTATTTGTAAAATTATTTGGTGGTGCTTCTAAAATGTTGATAAGCTTTTAATGTAATGCTATTTCCAAACTCCGTTACATTAATAAATAACCCTATAACGGCATCATG
>CAKNAD010000431.1 GCA_929200515.1 Candidatus Gorgonimonas leptogorgiae
TTAGTCGACACTAAACCTGCGAAACACTGCCTTAGCTAAAAACTTATAATCACTTACTGCGTTGTACTAATATCATTAAAATATTTATTTATTTTAATTTTATCGGTTTCTGATAATACATCGAATAGTATTTTAGCTGTACTATTAATATTTTTACTCTCTTTTAATATTTTTCGTAATAATTCTTTTTTATCTTGTAAAATAGTATTTGAATTATAAAATTCTTCATATGATATATCTTCTTCCTTTGCAAGATAGTATAAATTCTCTTTAGTAATAAAATCTATAAAAAATAATATCCTATCGTTTGATAAATCATTACAAGATATACTAAACAAAAATCTTGTAAGATTATTTCTTAATTTAATAGGATCAAATATTGGATAACTTTCATTGGTATCATTTATTGACGCTTCAGATGAAGTACTTTTTAATGATTCAATATCATCCATTTGTTTTGCTTTTTTTTGTAAAAATATTTTTAGCTGATAAATAACTTCATTGGTTTCTTCTCCGAGGATACTTATAATTATTTCGGCTAATTCTTGCCTTGACATTCTAAGTTTAATTTTTTCTAAAATAGTATCCTCTAATACATCTTTTATATTTAACTTCAAAAACACAATATTTTTATTTGCTTGCTGTACTCTTTTCATTTGTATATTTTTGTTTTCTACCTCTGTTAAAAATTTAGTAATTTTAATATCTTTTATTTTTTCAATGAATAATATAATTTTTTGGTAATTAAATCCTTTAGCTATAATATTTATTATATCTATAGCGCTATCTGGAAGTTTTTTAAGATCAGGTTTTTGTTCTATTAACCTTTTATTAATTGCTTGTCGAAATAAGTCACTAAGAAATTTAGCAGGGTTTTCTTCTTGCTTTAAATACACCTCATGCATAACATTTGAATCTAAAAACTTTTTTTTGTATTTTTTAGAATCTTTTCGTAAACAACCAATTTGTAGGTTTTTATTTTTATAAAAAAAAGCTCTATTAGAAGACACTTCATCTTTTAAATTTTCGATACTTGTTATTTGTGATAACTGAGCATTTTCAAAAACCTTATCGGTATCAATAATAATACTACCACTAGAAATATTCTCTAAATCATTAACCCAAATAAAACCTACTATTAATTTTTGTAAAAATATTTTTAAAGCTCCTATATAACTACAATATTCTTCATTACTATTTATAATATTCGGTTGTTTAGGTAACGATTCTATTATTTGCTTTTTTTGTTGTATATCTAAATTCTTTGAAAATAAGCTATCTTCTGAATATAAAGATAATTGGCAGTCATGCCTAATTCTATTACATATATTTATTATACTTTTATTACAATATTGATCATATGATGAATCTCTAATAAACAATATAACTAAATATAGTCGCTCAATAAATTCATTATAACCTTCATTAAAACTAATATCAGATGAAGATAAAAATGCTACTAAACCATCAACTAACAAAATTATAATGTCTATATCTTTAGTATTATCAGGAATTATATTATAATAATATCCGTAACCTTTATATAATTTATTTTTTTTTTCATCATCATCATCATCATCATCTCTATTATTATCCCCTGAAAAAATAGAGTTATTCAAAAATAAACTTGGAGTATATAAAGCACTAGATCTTACAGAAGAACTACTTGATATTTTCTGAGAGTTAACGTTATAAGAACCTTGTTCTTGTTTTTCACGTCCACATTGTTTTATCTTTATATTATTAATTAAATTATATCTTTCTAAAAAACAACTACTATGTTCTAATGCTTCTACATAAAGACTATACAATGTTAATGAAAATAAGATAACATTTATAACTTTTAACATAAAAAACCTTTACTCTTATTGAAATTATTATTTTTTTATAATAAGCACTATATAGCTATTAATTACTTACTTGTTACTATAGCTAATATTTAATTCGATTAAAACCATTAAAA
>CAKNAD010000432.1 GCA_929200515.1 Candidatus Gorgonimonas leptogorgiae
GGTGGGTGTTGCTCCTAGAATTATCTTGGTTTTGTGTAGATTGTATTTTATTATCACTGTTAATATCAGTAGTATGGCTATAGCTATAGCCTTTAGGTGTAAATTGTGAAATATTCATTGCGTAATTATTATCTTAATTATAAAGTATAGATTCTTATGCATCTTGTATATGATTGTTAAGAATTAATTAGACAATAAATTAACTTAATAGTTTCAATATACAGGTGTATATAGTATTTATTCGTAATATTTATACACCTTTTGTCTGAAGGTGTATATTTTTTAATCGAAAGTGTCACGTATTGTATTCTTGTAATATAGACATAATTGCTGATCTATCTTTGTCATCGGTTAAACTTTTTGCATAATCTATAGCATTTAAGAAATTTATTTCTTCAGTATAAGCTCTATCTGTTGGCTTCAATATTTTTTTTACTAAGAGCAATTTTACAATCTCATAATTATTAGCAAGTATAGCTTGGTGTAATGGGGTATTTACAAAAGTTGTTTTATTAAAGGTATTACGTGCTAGATCATGATTAGCACCATGGAGAATTAGCCATAAAATAGTATCTTGATTACTATGAATAACAGCATATTCTAAGTGGCTAATATGTTGCATATACCATATCGTTCTTTCCTCTGTAATTGCTTCTGTTTTTATTACGATTTTACGACTTACATCATTTAAGCTTGCACCATGTTTAGTTAGCAGTTCAAGAGTGGTAATATCATTGTTTTTAATTGCTGGATATACAATCGTGGATGCATTCTTTACTGTACTTAGATCGAAACCATTTGATAATAATATATCTAATATTGCAATATTCTGATTAGCTACGATTTTTTCTAAAGGGGATATATAGCTAGTATTGTGCATTGTATTTAACAACACATCTAGTGAAAAAAAATCTTCAGTAAATTTAAAAATAAAGGATAAAACATCAGCCTTTTTGTGTTCTAGAGAAACATATATAACTGATAAGAGATAGTAATATGATGGATAACAATCTTTTAATAATAAAAAAAACTCTTGTATAAATTTCAAATCAGTATTTTGAATAATAAAATCGACGCTATCATGACTTATCGGATAATTATATCGTCTAGATCTATCGTCAGATTCTTCAAATAAAAAATCTTTTAGGTAAGGGTCAAAGATAGTTTTTGACTCTTTTAAGGAAAGTAGTAATTGTTTAATAATAATTATATGGCTGTTTTTAATAGCATAATTTATAGGCGAATCTTGAAGATCTGAACTAGAAGTAATTAACCAATTTTTTATTTTTCTATAGCTCCAACCATATAAATTAGCTTTAATTTCTTGTGCTACATTATAAGGATTATCAGTACTACAGTACCCTTTAAAAGCTTCATAAGAAAGAGGTTTATTATGTATATGAGTTTGTACACACTTTATTGCCTTTATTATAGCTTTTTTCCAAGTTTTTGGTAATGTATATGTATACTTTACATGCCGATTAATAGATGTATAAAAATTATTTTGATGATCTTTTATAATACGATATTTGCTTGTAGTTTTAGAAGTATAACTGTCGCTCTTTGTTGTATTTGATAAAGAATTTACTGTTGTTGAAATGGGATTTAAATTGCAAGTATTCATATTATTCTCTTTTTGTTTTTTGGTAATATATATACACGTGGCAGATGAAAATGCTAGTTTTCTTTAATTCTAGAATTTAGCATTTTCATTTGCTATGATATAGATAAAATAATAAATATATAGTTCATTAAATTAACAAAAACAAAGAAAATATTTTTTTAATGTCTATTTGCTAACATAATTTCTTTATCATGTTTTAATCTGTTGCTAGCATACTTGAAAGCTTCGCTACTGTTATTAGTCATCGCCGCTAAAATAATGTCTTTATTTGACATAATGATTATTTATAGATATATATAATTTTTAATTATAGAAATAATAAAAAGAGAAAAAT
>CAKNAD010000433.1 GCA_929200515.1 Candidatus Gorgonimonas leptogorgiae
AAGTTAATTATTAGTAGTAGCTTTGTTTTTGAATATAGATAACAGCAATCCTGACATAGAGTAAGCTGCAAATATTAAAAATAAAACTTTTGGTGGATCTACAAAAATCACCACAAAAATTAAGACGGCACAAACGCCAAAAATAAAATGCACTCTACCTTTAAAATCGATGCTTTTAAAGCTACTATATTTTATATTACTTACCATTAACATGGCAACTACAAGGGTAACAGCAGCAACTATAACTTTGATAATAAATTCTGATTGCAGGTTAAAATCATGTAGCATCCAAACTAGAGAGGTAATAACTCCAGCAGAAGATGGACTCGGAAGACCAATAAAATATTTACTTACAACATCACTAATTTGAGCATTGAATCTAGCAAGCCTTAGTGCTGTGCAAGCAGTATACACAAATGCTATTATCCATCCTAGTTTACCTAATTTTTGTAATGACCAAAAATAAGATAAAAACGCAGGGGCTATACCAAAAGTTAGCATATCTGCTAAGCTATCGTATTGTTCGCCAAATTTACTGGTAGTGTTGGTCATTCGAGCAACGCGGCCATCTAAGGTGTCTAGTATCATGGCGATAAATATAGCAATACATGCATTACCAAACATACCTTTTTGTGCTAATATAATAGAATAAAAGCCACAAAATAAATTTCCAGTGGTAAATAAGTTTGGTAAAATGTATATGCCTTTACGTCTTATTGGCTGGCCTTGTTCTATTACTTCTTCTTCGTGCTCGTCTACAGAAAAAAAAGAACTTTTATATTCTGAGTTATTAGCATCAGGTTTATCATTCTTAGAAGTCATTTACAATATTAACGCTCATTAAAATTTAAAGAATATATGATGCAAATACATTTAAAATAGCAAATATAACTTATAATTTGCTGCTGTTATCTTTTAAATAATTTGCGGTTCCCTCTGGAGAGCCAACCATACCTTGTTTGCCTTTTTCCCATCCGGCAGGGCATACTTCGCCATGCTGTTCATGAAATTGTAAAGCATCAACCATACGAATTAGCTCATCTATATTTCTTCCTATTGGTAAATTATTGATGTGTTGGCAATGTATAGTTTGTTCTTTATCTATTAAAAAACTAGCACGATAAGCTACTCCGCCTGCAGATTGTACCCCATAATTTTGGCATATGTTATGCTGTATATCTGCTACCATGGTATATTGTACAGGCCCAATTCCGCCTTGATCTATAGGAGTTGATCTCCACTTGCTATGCGAAAAATGTGAGTCAATAGATATTGCAATAATTTCTGTATTTCTTTGCTTGAAAGCTTCTATGCGATTATTTAAAGCTATAAGCTCAGTAGGGCAAACAAAAGTGAAATCTAGCGGATAAAAAATTAAAATAGCGTACTTATTTTGAATATGCTTGTGTAAGTCAAATGATTCCGCAATAGAGCCATCTGCTAATACTGCTGGAGCTACAAAATTAGGAGCTTTCTTCTCAACTAATAGAGTCATAAAAATCACCGTAAGTTAATTTATTGATAAAAAAACCCATAATAACATAGATATATAAAAGTAAACAACAGCAAATTTGCATTTGAAGTATGTTAAATTTTAAGGAGGTAAAAGTATATTAAATCGGTATAAAAAATATAATGTTATATACAATGTGGTTGTACATTATTGGGTACACAAGCAGGAGCAGGGATATTTAAATAATGCAATCCATGTCTACAATTGGTAAATTCTTTCGGATTATCAAGCACTAATATTTTAGGAATATGTATTTCAGGATTAAATATAGCATGAAATATACGATTAAACTCTTTTGGGTTTGCATTTAAAATTTTATGTCTAATTTCGTGATGTTCTCTGCTATAGTCTAAGCTTCTTAAAAAATCTATTGTATAATAAGCAATTGCTAGTCTCATATCTTTTTGTGTAAACATAGGAGTATCGTTATATGTAAATATAG
>CAKNAD010000434.1 GCA_929200515.1 Candidatus Gorgonimonas leptogorgiae
TAAAAACTTATAATCACTTGCTGAAAACCCGCATTTCCAACTGCCACGTGTATAGATAACATAGGCTGTTAAATGACTACAGCCCGCTTTTAAACTTTTATCATCTTTCGTGATAATTTAAGAATTATACAATGACCGTAAACAGCAAAAAAACACCACGTAAATTACTAAAAAACAGTGCTATTGTAGGAGCAATGACTTTAACATCTAGAATTTTAGGGATGTTTCGTGATGTTGTTATAGCAAACTTTCTAGGCGCTTCGCTCTTTGCAGATGCCTTTTTTGTGGCTTTTAAAATACCAAATTTTTTTCGTAGATTATGTGCAGAAGGTGCATTTTCACAAGCTTTTATTCCAGTGCTAGCAGAATATAAAGAAAAATATTCATTTCAAAAAGTCAAAGCTATGCTTGCTAATGTAAGTGGTACATTTATATTAGCTTTGGCAATAATAACAATTAGCGGAATACTATTAGCTCCCGTAATCATTAAACTTTTTGCTCCGGGTTTTATCCATACTGGAGAAAAAACCAATATTGCTATTGAGCTATTAAGAATTACGTTTCCGTATTTGTTTTTTATTTCTATCGCAGCATTTATTGGGGCAATTCTTAATAGTTATGAAAACTTTGTTACTCCGGCTATTTCTCCTTGCATTTTAAATATATGTCTTATTGCATCTGCGGTGTTTTTTACTAAATGGTTTGCTATTCCTGTGTTTTCTTTAGCTTGGGGTGTGTTTATTGCTGGTATTTTACAAATGTTATTTCAATTATATTATTTATGGAAGTTTAATATAATATCAATGCCACGCATTAATTACAAAAATGAAGCAGTAACTAAAATAATTCAGTTAACAATACCAGCTTTATTTTCCGTATCTGTTAGTCAAATAAACCTTATGCTTGATACCGTGCTAGCATCTTTTTTACAAAGTGGCAGTATATCATGGCTATATTATTCAGATAGACTCGTAGAGTTGCCATTAGGAGTAATAGGTATTGCGATATCTACTGTTATTTTACCAAGTTTATCGAGTAATTATTCTAATAAATCTGGTGATCATTTTTCTAAAACTATGAATTGGGCGATTTTACTTGCAGTTATGGTAGGTTTGCCTTGTTCCGCTGCGTTATTTGCAATTGCCGAACCATTATTGGCTACTATTTTTGGATATGGCAAAATGACTGTCAATGATATCTACATGACATCGTTAAGCTTAAAGTGTTATTCTTTTGGACTAATAGCTTTTATGCTCATAAAGATATTATCATCTGGATATTTTTCTAGGCAAAATACCAAAACCCCAGTATCAATAGCAGTTAAAGCCATGATTGCCAATATGATATTAAATTTAATCTTAATTAAACCATTACAGCATTATGGATTAGCTCTAGCTACAGCAATTTCAGCTTGGTTAAATGTAGTTATGCTGTTTTACGGATTGTATCGTCTGCAAGTAATAAAAATCAGTAAAATAGATATTATCAACTTTAGCAAAATAGTACTTGCAACTTGTGTTATGACTATTATAGTAACAAGCATAACACCACAAGAAACTTCATGGTTACAATTTTCATCATTAACTAGAATATTAAAAATATCTTGGTTGGTGATAGTTGGGGTGATATCTTATTTTTCTTGTTTATTGCTAACAAGATTTCCATTTAGCTATTTTTGGAAAATCTAGCATGAAAATACTTGTATGTGTTTAATACATAATTTAACTATAATGTGCAAAAATGCTATTATTTATAGTATGTTTTTAAACACAAAACTAGCATTTTGAACTTCCTTTTGTAGCTATGAATATTTTCTCTCAATAAGTTCTGCTGCAAAATGCGTCAATCCTGTAATTAAAGAAGGTATAGCGAAAGTACCGTTCTTTTTTCCTAAGCCGATCTTCACCGCTTGAAATTGTTTTTGCAGTTCTGCCACCGCAAATATCTAGTGGT
>CAKNAD010000435.1:0-177 GCA_929200515.1 Candidatus Gorgonimonas leptogorgiae
TTTCCATGTATACATGTAGCAGATGAAAATACTAATTTTTCTGCTACTAAGATCTACTTCATAGGGCAAGGCTTCTAAGCTTTTATCCTGTATTAATATTTCTTGATTTAGTCGACACTAAAACTGCGAAACACTGCCTTGGCTAAAAACTTATAATCACTTGCTGAAAACCCGCAT
>CAKNAD010000435.1:187-1952 GCA_929200515.1 Candidatus Gorgonimonas leptogorgiae
TATACACCTTCTGCATTAGTTTAAAAAAATAAATAATAGATTCTTTGTTCATTGAATCAGATTTATCAAAAATTGAATTTGATAAATTTTGTAAGTTTACAGCATCTGTAAGCATAAGAATGACCATAACTAATATAAATTTAACAAACGATTATTATAAGTTACGACATGTATATACATTTTTTAATTTAAAACATTTGATTTTTTTTATAGCATATTATACGATGAAAGTTATAAAAAATTTATCTTGTAAAATGAAGAAAAATAAAAATTATATCATTGAGTTTTTATATAAGATTAGTGATGTTTATATAGAAAAACTTCTACTATACTAAGAGTTTATATGCTATGGCAGATAAACCCATTGGGGTAAATCAATTTTATTTAATACCGGAACTACTTCTAAACCTTGATCTATAGCGGTATAACAATTTGCTACTGATTGGGCTTCAACTCCTTGAGCAGCATCTACAACTAATAATGCACCTTCGCAAGCAGCTAACGACCGAGAAACTTCATAGCTGAAATCTACATGTCCTAGAGTATCGATAAAATTGAGTAAATAAGTATTACTATCTTTAGCTTTATACTCTAAGGTAACACTTTGTGCTTTAATTGTGATGCCACGTTCACGCTCTAACTCCATAGAATCTAATACTTGGTTTTGCATTTCTCGATCACTAAGACCACCGCATATTTTAATAAATTGGTCGGCTATGGTCGATTTACCATGATCTATATGGGCTATAATAGAAAAATTACGAATTAATTTGATTTTGTTTACACTTCCATCACTATTTATATGAGCAATTGATAATATTCTAATTGCAGATATCTGTTGGTGCAGATAATTAGAAAGACTAAATTTTAACTGAAATAATACAGTATTTTTAGTTATATTTCAAAAAATAAAGTATATAACAATAAAATAACTTTCAAAAAGAAATATTACATGCTACAATGACACAAGTATAATAAATTAATTCAATATTTAAACATCTGCTTGATTGGCTTTTTTTAAATACAATACTTATTTTTAATACTTTATTTATGTTTTAAAAGGATTTAAAATTACTATGCCTAAGAATATTAATCATAGAGCTAACACTCATACTCTTCACTACAAAAACCAACACCAGCAAAATTATAAAAGAGATAAAAAAGCACAAAGTGATAAAAGACAAATAGCTAGACAAAAAGTTACAGTAGTACATACTAACAAACAAAAGGTTAACGTAACAAAACACACCCAAGCTACCGCTATTGGCTTGTCCTTATTAGTTTTCAATGCTTCTGTGTTATCAGATATTGTTTTATCTAATCCTAACATGCCACCTGGTATAAAAAATAATAAGCGGTTATCTAAAAACACGCAAGCCGTTACCAAACATCACTCTGCTGAATTTAACGATTACTGTTACCAACAACCGCAGGCATCTAAAATAATGCCAGTAACTGTTGTGCCAGAACAAAAAAATCATCTTACTTCTAATCAAAGTAATCTACCAAAAGTTAATAACAACTTTAAAAATGACTTAAATATTCCTAAAAGCAATCAAAATAGTTCAATTGAAAACAATACTCAGTATAAACCATCAATTTCTTATAGTATATTAAATGTTCTAATGAGATTATATAATTCTTATAACTCTCGTTTTTATCCAATATCATATCAACCCCCATTAGAAAATAATACAGTAAGAGAAGCATCTTTATTTAAAGAACTGTTAAAACCTTTTAAAAATTTAGATCCTCTTGCTCAAGA
>CAKNAD010000436.1 GCA_929200515.1 Candidatus Gorgonimonas leptogorgiae
GAAAAGTTCTAAAGTGATTTAGAACCTTCGCCCTTTAGGGCGGAGTAGTTCAGAGTATAATGCTTAAGAAGATATAGAGTTTATGAAAAAAACACACATAATTTAACATAAAATATTGAAACTATTTTGCATAATTCTATTGATTTACCTGGCGATTATGCATAATCTGATCAATTTTTAGTTAACGCAGGTAATATATTTGAAATAATTTATTAACAATACAAACTAAAAAGAACTAATTGAAAATAAAAATATCTATCTAGAAGTAAGCACAATAACGTGTCTAAATTACCTAAAAAGTTGTTATGCCAATATATTTTGAAACAAAAAATCAATATTTATAACTATCAGGTATTGAAATTTTGAGGTAAAGATATACAGGTTTAACATTATTATAATAATTAAGAAGAGAATAAAATGCATCCTTTATCGAACATTAATTTAGTAATTACAAAGACTCAATACCAAAAAGGTATAACTAGTGATAGCCTTAAAAAAAGTCAGTATAAATGCTGGTCTTGTAGGAAAGAATTTAGGACAGAACAGGGCTTTAAATCACATAATACAAGAGTGCATAATAAACAAACAAATTATAAATGTAATGGTTGCGATGCAGAATTTCCTTATCCCTCTACTTTGAAAGTGCATAAGAAAATACATTTAATAACAAGGAAACATGCATTAAAACAGATTGCTGTTAAAAGAAAAACGACTACTGATGCACTAACAAATATAAATAGCAAACAGCCTAAAATAACTGTTTCCACTATAAAAACCGACGTTTCATTACCAAACAATACTACTAATATCAGCTTAACTAAACAGCAAAAAAGCACGGCGTTTGATAAGTTGCATATTTTATCAGCAGTAGCTACAGACAGATTAAAACAAGAGTATCCCTCTAGTTTGCACTAAGTTTTTAAGGTGCTTTAATGATAAGTTAGATATTTTTAATAGCCCCCGAAGGGCAAGGCTTCTAAGCTTTTATCCTGTGTTAGTATTTCTTGATTTAGTCGACACTAAACCTGCGAAACACTGCCTTGACTAAAAACTTATAATCACTTGCTGAAAATCTGCATTTTAAACTGCCACCTGTATATACTTCCAGCTTTACGACATTTTAGGTAAATTAATATACTTTTATCTATGGCATCAAGCACCTTTTTATTATAAAATTTCTGTTACTTACAATATTGCCTGCAAATGTAATATTTATGTAGCTGTAATTGTAAACAATTCAATAATTATTTTAGGAACTGCTAAAATGACAACTGTTACTACAAATTTTATTAATGAAGTCTGGCAAACTGCGGAATGCCTGTATTCTGAAGAGCAAGTAGAAAATATTATAGATGTAATGGGAAAACAAGTTACAGCAAAACTTAAAGACAGTAATCCAATTGTAATAAGTGTTATGAATGGAGGAATGATTTTTACTAGCAAGTTGATGTTAAGAATGCAGTTTCCTTTAGAATTATCCTACATACATGCTAGTCGTTACAATAATCAAACTACAGGTAGTGATTTACAATGGAAGTATAAGCAATTACAAAATGTAGAAGGTCGTACAGTTCTTATTGTTGATGATATTCTTGATGAAGGTAAAACTCTATCAGCTATAATTGATTATTTCAAACAAGAAGGCGCTAGTAATGTTTATTCTGCCGTGTTAGTAAATAAAAAACATGATCGTAAAGCTATTCCCGCTTCTACTGCTGATTTTATTGGACTAGAAACTAAAGATAAATATTTATTTGGATACGGTCTAGACTATAAAGGCTATTTACGTAATGCGAATGGAATTTATGCAGTTGAAAGTAAATACATTTAACTAAATCATGTAATTTATTGTCAATTAATGCCAGAACTATCTTTATAAAAGGTGTATATACTATTTATAATTGAGTTAACTTAGAATTAAAGCAAGGATATTTATT
>CAKNAD010000437.1 GCA_929200515.1 Candidatus Gorgonimonas leptogorgiae
TGCAGTATTTTGCCTCGAATTAAACCATTTTACTTAGCCCTGAAACCTAGCATTTCCATCTGCCACGTGTATAAGCCCGATAAAAATATTTTTTATTAATATTAGTTTATTGTAAAAACAGTATTTAATTTGTGTTAATAATTATTATTTATTGCTTTTAAAATACTTTCATTAGGTATGTAAAAATAAGCGAACTTATATTATTAATACTATTGTTTTTATACAAATACAATTTTTATATTTTGCAAATGCTTTATCACCGTACTATCGATAGCCGCCTCATAATCATTGTTTGCCGCTAATAAATATTTTACTGCTATTTGAGCTTCAAAACGTGCGGGTCTATCTAAAAAATAAGTTGCTCTAGGAGCATAAGTTTTTATTTCTCTATTTATTATAAAATCTTCAGATCCTAGTAGATGGGGAGATACCTGAAGTCCTAATCCGCCTTTTTCTAATCTATAGCCAATGTTTTTACCTTCTAGAAAATTATGTATAAAAATATAACCGCCACCATGAGTTATTTTAATTAGTTGATTTGGATCAAGATTAGAATAATTGGCAACCCATTTAGGGTAATTCTCCATAGAATATTCAGTTGTTTGCTGTATTTGATGTTGGTATCCTTTAGACATTAACTTAATTATTGGCAACATAGAATCAATTAAGTGTCTAGCAAATACAAGATTAGCATCACTAAACTTATGATTACAAAAATTAACAAACAACTTCCACAACTTTTCATTATTTATTACTAAGGTATTAGCACTCATAAACATACTGCCTAAGGTTGCACTAATCTCAAATAGTACGTCATTATTGTTATCAATAATGGCTTTTTTTATCATTTCTGTAACTTTGAAAGCAATAGTTTCATGACATTTATCTATTAATAAACCATCTTTGAAAAACTGTGATTTAATCCACAGCAAGTCTGTTTTTAAATCTACATCACTATATATTACTTCCACATTATAAGTAGCCAAACTAGCACTTGTATCTTTATTAGTTTTATCGCTATCTGTAATTTCAATAATGTTTTTATTAGTAAATGCGAAGTTGCAAGTATTAAATTCGTTATTATCAATATTAGATATTTCTGTTTTTTGAGTAGCACCAATATATTTTTTAGTAGTATTTTGATTATTAACTCTTTGCTTCTGAGAGTTATTACTATTAGTAGAAACTATATTAGTTTGCAATTGTGAAATATTAGATGTAATTGTATTATTCATTGTATTATTTATCTGTTAATATTTTTTAAGTGATTATTGTATCCCATTGCTGTTCAATTTTTTTTAACATGCATAACCTTTGATATTCAATAGAAAAACTAGTTGTTATTTTGCCATTAAAATGTGCAAATTTTTTATCTTTAGTAAATCTCTTTAATCTAGCTTCTAAACTTTCTTGCTTTTTATTTAGTATCGTTTCAGTATTAAGACCACAAATTTTGCGTAAAGTTATATATGCAATTATTCTTTTGCTAGATTGACAATGCTTCATCATACTAATAGGAATATAACGATCAAATTCATACAGAGGTTTTCCAGTAGCAATAATTGCTTGCTCATGTTCAGGAGTAAAACTTTCAGTTAATTTATTATTAATATTTAATAAGTGTAATCGTTGTATTTCATTGCTAGATTTATGCACTGCTTTTGCTAGTTCTAAACTAAACAACAGGCAATCAACATTGCTTTTTTGAATACCTAATGCAAGATATAGCGATTTAATATTAAATTTATTTTTTAGAGCCACCATTGGGTTAGATTTATCTAGCAAAAACCTTGTATTGTCATTTTCTGAACCTGCATTGAAAAATATTATAGATGCCTTGTTAGTGGTTGCTGAAGCATCTAAATAATAATTAGCCATAAGAAAATGATTCGAAGGCATTGATAAATCATTAAGACCAAATACTAAGG
>CAKNAD010000438.1 GCA_929200515.1 Candidatus Gorgonimonas leptogorgiae
CATTAGGGCTGTATTTTGCCTTGAATTGAATTAAATCACTTTACTAGATATTACCCATTCTAATAAACTGCTATTAAACTTAGTTTTTACATTGCAAAATACTATTAGTGTTTTTGATTACTTTGTTGAGCTTGATAGAGCTTTTGAGCATCTTCTACGAAGGTTTCTCTATATCCAATAGTATCTTTTATAAAGTTTATATAGCCATCTATAATATATGGTGCTAAAGAAAGATCATGGTCACAACATATGTCTTCTATTAGAAAACCAATCTCTGTTAATACGTGATATATAGATAAAAACCTTTCATCCATAGTCTTAATTAACAATACTTTATTTTCTTCTGTTATAGAATGTTTTTCTATTTCAACAAGAAAATAATTTTTACAGTTTTCTTTTTGGCTATCATCAAAATCTTCAACGTGGTGTAATCTTGAATTTGTTGCATAATTTTTATCAAGCTTCAGAGAACGCATATTACAAGTACCTATCCTATTGCAATACTGTTCTATTTGATTATAAATTGGTTGCGTGTCTTGAATATCGCACTGTCCAAAATCACATATTTTTATCTTATTCTGTTTAAAAAATAATATAACATTATCTTCGTGTAAATCCTTATACCTTATGTTAGATCTTAAAATAGTCTTTATAATTTGAATATTATAGATTAACCTAGAACCTAGAATATCTGTTGGTAATTTCCCATCTTTATCCTTAAATAAATCTATAGCGTTAGAGAAACTAATATCAGCTAACTCCATGACTATTTGAAAACTATTGGTTTCATTGTCTTCAAAGGCTGCAATAATCTCAGTAAAAGTATCTTTTTCTTTTTTTAATGCTAGTCCTACAGTCACTTCATGTTTAAAAGATTTGTATGTGTTTTCAGGGTTATTTTTATCTAATATTTTTACCGCAACATCTTTATATGTTTTGGTTTTTTCATCGTATAATGTAGCTAACATAACTGTGCCATATTCCCCAGAACCTAAGCGTTTGTCTGTAATTTGTATATTAGGCTTTATAGCTAATGATTTTTGTAAAAAACCATCGAAGTTTATTGAACTATTGTCGCTAGGTTCTGGCTTGTCTAATTGTTTAACATCATCGATCTTAGTTTGTGGAATTAAATTTTTTGCTGGTACTTCAGTACGTACACAGTAGTTAAATAAGAACTTACAACCTTTAAATGCTAGATATAAGGGGTAAAAAATAACCTTTATCACCTTACATACTACGCGGACAACTTTATTAAGATAACTTGTTTGTTCTGGTTCTTGTTCTTGTTTGAGAGGTAAATTAGTTTGAGTTATTTGATTTAAGGTAACATTAGCCATAATAAAAACTTCCTTGTTTTATAGCGTGATTAATATAATTTATGAAAACATATATTTTTTTTGTTTGCGAGTTATGTAGCTTCCACCTAAAGATACACTTTTTCAGGGCTTAGTAAAAATACTTAAAGCAAGGCAAAATATTACCGAAATTCAGGTTGTGTTTCAGTTTATAATGCAGTTTCTTATAAGTGGTTTTAACATAGCATTTTAGCTATAGCACTGCTCGCTATGATTTAGACATTAAGAGATTCTATGGCTAATAACTATTGCTAGTTATCATATGATATAAGTAACTACTAAAAGTGTCTACGTATTAACGGGTAGCGCTATATCATATTGTTAACCCCTTAGATACCTTGATAATTAGGTATTAACAAATAGCATAAATTTATTAATGCCCTAAAATTAAGCTTATATAAAGCCATTTTTAATCTTGTTGCTATTAAAATAAGTACATTATAACAGTTTTTGATTGTTATTGCAACTAAAATAATAGTAGTTTAGAAGGGCAGCTATAATAGCTGAAAACTTTAGCTATCCCTAGCAAATACCCTTAAAATAGTGCATTAGTAATGCTATTC
>CAKNAD010000439.1 GCA_929200515.1 Candidatus Gorgonimonas leptogorgiae
GTACTTTAAAATACAACAATAATTACTATTGTATTTAATTTTATATATCTCTAATTGTTATTTACAGCCTCTTGAAATATCAGTACATGTTTTTTTAATACTTATAGGTAAACCTCTAACTTTTTTAGGGATTGACCAAATAGCATAAGGAAGATTAGAGAGTAATCTAGCTCCTAAAGCAAAAGTAGCTCCTAAAACAACTAAAGTAGATACAATGCCTAAATCAACAGGAATAAAAATACTTTCTCCTGTACTTTCTAGTAATCTATTAGCATTTTTTGCAACTGGTCTAACATTATTTACATTTTCTAAATAAAATACCATTGCTGGCAAAATAAGAGCAGCTCCAACTAAAGATATGATTTTTGATTTTTTTATTCTATTGTTTTGCATCCAGTTTATTTTAAAAGCTCGACGATGCAAATAACTATTCATCATAGAAGACGAAAAGCTAATAATATTTAATATCAGAACAGCTGTATCAGAAGAAATACCTACACCTTGTAAAATATTAGCTATATCTGCTTCTTTATTAAAATCTAATAATTTATTTTTTTGATTATCACTAAGATAAATTTTATTAAAATCTACACCCTCAGTACAATCACGAACAGAATCACATAAAAAAGTGCCGTTATCTTTTAAATTAAATAAATAACTACCATTATTTTGTTTTTCACCTACAGAGTTAACATAATTTCTTAGAATTGTTGCTGATGCAAATATATATTTAAAAGAAATACCACATAATACCGTAGCTCCTGCGATAAAAAAAAGTTTAAATATATTACTTGTAATATGATACTTAAAACCTCTAGGATTATAGTTAGATCCTAAATATTTTTGCAGGGAAGCAATTGTAGTCATTGAATTAAGACCACGGTCAGATAAATACTCTTCTATGGTAAAATCTATTTGATCTAATGAGTTATCATAGCTACAAATTAATGCAGTTTTAGTTCGTAAATCTGAAATAGTTTTCACTAATTGTTCGTATTCTAAGTCTTGGTTTTTAGTTGTTTTTCCACGGCAATAATTATAAATGTTTCTTAAAATAAAACCACCTTTTACTTCAAACTCATCTATTAACTGGAAAAAAAATATTGCACCTAACATAGCGGTATACGAAAAATTAAAAAAGTATCCAACATTGTCGTGTACATCTAACGTTTTTTCATTACTAGTAGTACTTTCATACATCCATCTATATGCATCACCAGCCGTTTTAGCATCTATTATAGAATAAGCATATCCTAAATAAGCACAAGAACTTAGTTTACATAGCATCCAAAGCATTCTTAATGTACCATAACAATAATTTTTAGCAACTTCTTCTTTAAACCATATTTTGAGTCTTTTTTCAAAAATAGCTAATCTTAATTGATCTGTTAAATTACATAAAGACTCTATAGTTCTCGGAACAGTAAATTGTGCAGCTAAAATTAACTGAACTGTTAACATTTTTATTCTATTGTCTATAATTAATGTATTAGCACCACAAAAAAATGGTGTAGGAGCATATAGTAACGCTTTAAGTAACCACCATCTGCTATTTATTAGATCAAAATTATCTTTATGTAAAATTCTATCTAATGAATAAAAAATATCTCGATCTAATTTATTACTAGGCAGGTATTTAACTAAGTTATAATTAGGAAAATCTGCCAATGATGTATTTATTTGTTCTTCCTGGTCATAAATCATCTTTGATTTTGATTCTGTATTTAGTGTACTTTCTTGATCCATCATTATATCTAGTTGTCTGTCATCTAATATGGTATTAGTAGCAAAAACACTAGTAAAACAACATAATAAAATTAAAGGTGGAAATATAAAAATAGTTAATTTACATAGATAATTAGCAACATAATATTTGAGATTCATATTAATACTTAATTTATAATTTTTAATAG
>CAKNAD010000440.1 GCA_929200515.1 Candidatus Gorgonimonas leptogorgiae
TAACGCAACCTTCCCATTATTAGCATTAATGAAATTTATATTTCTATTTAATGTCAGGCTTCATGATCATATGGTCTAATACTTATTTCTTTGCTTTTATACTTGTTCGATCTCGCCACCAATTTTATCTACATTAAGAGTGCGATATTCAGCAAAATTTGAAAGCAAATTACAGATATCATCTACCGATGAAGTCTGGTATGATGTATTTAATAATGGCATAAATAAACAATACTCTTTACCTTTAAAACTTTCTGTAACTCTTAAAGCAAGAAAAGTATCAACATTTATAGTATAAAATCCTTGTTTTAGATCGCTAAGATTATTTTTAAAAGTATTTTTTGCCTCAGAAATAGATATATCTTTTAGATTCAGATCTTTTACATTTATACTATGTCTAGCTCTTAGAGCAGCTGTTAGTATATCATATTCCTCTTCTTTGATAGTGTTTTGGTCTTGAAAAGTAAGTCTATTTAATTCTAGTGCTACTAATGTATTTTTAATTATTTTTTTATTAACTTCAGCTTTATCTATTTGTGTGGTTTTGTCATCGGTAGACAACTGTTTGTAACTAATTTCGATCCAGGTATCTACAATACCAATTAAAGTTGCGTTAAAAAGAGCAAGAGTTTGATCTTTTGATACACCAAGAAATCTATATAAATTGTCAAATATTTCTGGAAAATCAGACATATCAAGCACTGATTTGTTTATTTCCCTATCTTTTTGACTTACAGATGAGTCCGTTAAGTTTTTATTTATAGCATAGTCACTAAGATGCTTTTCCCACTTTGTTTTTATGTTTGTTAGTTGAAAAAGTTCAGGTTTGCTTCCAGTTATATCTCTAATAAATTTATAAGCTAATTTTGTAATAATAGCAAAACTACCACAGTATATTATATTAGATAATATCGCAGTAGGATAAGATGTTTCTGTATTATTTAATGAGCTACTTATTGCAGTTGTAATTGAACCTAGTAGTATAGCTGTGCTCCATGATGGTGTTGTAGATACGTTAGTAATAGAGTCGATATGTTTCCAAGCTGATTGTAGTTTTTTTTCATCACTACAAATACCTAAATTATAATCGATACTCAAACTATCGTTTTCTGGATATTTATCTAAAGCATCGTTTGCATGATTAACAATCTTTACCTTAGAGAAATGCATTTGTAATAAACTTTCTTGTTCTTTTATGCTAGTATTTCGTATAATGGAGCCAAGGATTGTATCTATTTTAGCTTCTCTATCATCTAATTCTTTTTTTAATACAGAGTATCCACAAAAATGAAGCTCAGGCGTTATAGGTTTTTTATAGTAAGAAGTAGCGTTAATTAATGGCTTTACTATATTTGTAAGCATGTTTATAATTCCTATTATAGTATTTGTTATAAGTTAAACTTATTATTACTATTAAATTGTGTAATAGAAAATAAGTAGCTAGCTATAGTACTTAAATGGTAACTTAGATAATTAGCGTTTCTATGTATTTAAATAAATTAGAGTTATTTTATAGATAAAAGTTCAATGTTTTTCTTAGTTCTCTAAATTCAACTATCTAGTATTAATATATAGATAAAACAGTTGGAAGTAAAGGTTTCTAGTAAGTGATTAAATCTCTTTTTAGTATTAGGTGAAAAGATTTACTTTCAAGTAAAATATTGCAGGAGTGCTAGTTGAATTTTAAGGTGTTTTAACTATGAAGTAGAGCTCTTGTTAGCCTCGATGGGCTAGACCTCTAAGCTGTTCTCTTGCGTTAGTATTTCTTGATTTAATTGATACTAACACTGCCTAGCTAAAAATTTATAATCACTTGCTGAAAACTTGCATCTTCATCTATTAGGTGTATAAGATAGTTTGCAACTTCAATTATATAAGGTTATTATGTGTTAACACAATCAGGTGCC
>CAKNAD010000441.1 GCA_929200515.1 Candidatus Gorgonimonas leptogorgiae
AAAAAGACTTTAATGAAAATAATTTGCTGGATATAGAAATAATCTCTGATGAAGATAACAAATATTTATAGCAATTGCTATACGCCTAATAATTGCAAGAAATAAATAATTTTACTTTTTGCTTATTACGCTTACCGTATGATGCCACGCTCTTGCAACTGCATAATAACAGCTTCTGCTTTCTTTCCTCTTTTGGGTAAAATCATAAGAAATTCTTGATATTGTTTATCTTTGGTAGACCCGCTTTGAATTTTTTCTTTATCATTCTGATTAAATATTTTATATTCAACACAACTCTCTAATAGACTCATAAAATATGTTTCATCTATTTTAAATGCATTTATTATATTAACTGTATTTTCTTGTAGTAATTTTTTGTTTTGTTTAGATAGAACACCTATACTTTCTGGTAGTTTAAGTTCAAGCAACTCAACTAGTGGTTCTGGTAATTTAACACATGCTCTAGCGAGTATATCTTTTTGTGCTGTAATATCTGTTATATTTTGATCTTTTAAATATTGGATTAGTTTATCTGCGATTTCATCATACTTGTTATTAGCTTCTCGAGCTATACTTGTATTTCCTAAAGATTCTGTATAATCTATAGTATTATTCATGTTTTTATTTGATCCTATTGTAGATTATTATTAATATGTAAAAATGCAAATTTTATGTTTCAATACATACTAGCTTTTTAGTGAATTTAGACATATCATTTTAAACGTCTTTATGTATAGACAAGTTTATTAGTAAATAGTTTAACAAAAAAAATTAAATCTTTAAATTCCATGCTACAAATTTATTAGTAGTTTATGCTACTACATTAATAAACATCCATGCTGTTGTGGTTCTATTCCAAGTTCGCTGCATTCTTGTAGATATTTCATCGGAGGGCCGTAGTATACAGGCGTATATCGATCCCCTACTCTTGAACTGCTTGCATTATTATCGCTACTACTATTTGTAGCAGTAGTATCAGGGTTATACGTTGTAGCAGTAGTATCAGGGTTATACGACAAAGAAGCACTATCACTCTGCTGCTCTATTGTAGCTATTTGTTGGTTTTTTTTAGTACATATATCGTAGTGGTTTTTTTGTGCTTGTGCTTGATTTTTAGTCTGCTCATCACTTGTACCTTCTTGTTCTTTTAGACTTTCTTTAACTTGGCTTATAATCGATCTTTCAACCATGCTTGCTGTTATCAAAGGATCATCACTACCTGAAGATAAATCTGTTCTACACATTGGACATGTCTTATTACTCTTTTTAAGTTCTAAATAACAAGTTGCACATAAAGCATGATCACATTTTCTTGTTTTTATAGATTTTTCATAAAGTGTGTTACACACAGAACATTGCAAATAATCGATTGATTTATCTATTATATCATCACTTTTTTTTGAATAAGATAATCTTTTCCGTTCGCCATCTTGTGTTATAAAATCAATAGTTGAAATGTCACTAATCATAATATTATTTCTCACTTTTACTGTTAAGTTTATTTTTTTGCTTGTTGTATTGCAGGAGCAATACTTTGCTTGTGTAGACCTTTAGTAACAGCTTCGGCTATATACACGTGGCAGTTGAAAATGCTATAGTGAATATATTTTTCTCTGCAATAGTTATTATATGATACTGTTGCAGATTATTATTAATATTTACCTTGATGTTTAGTTACTTGATTTTATTACTTAGTTAAATAACTATACACTTGGCAGATGAAAACAGGCTTCTTCAAATAGAAGGTGTATATACAGGTATTAAAGGCTATCACTAAACATAGACAATATTATTGATAACTAGTTCAATAAAAAAGATAAATATCCAAATTCCACACTATACACGTGGCAAATGAAAATGCTAGGTTTCAGGGCTAAAGAAAAAGATCTAATTCAAGGCAAAATAC
>CAKNAD010000442.1 GCA_929200515.1 Candidatus Gorgonimonas leptogorgiae
CTATTTATCTGTTTTTGATCACCTGAAGCACTTAGATGAGAAGAGATTAAGTTATTTTCTTGAGGGTTACAAGATACTATTTGCCATGTGCTGTCGCCAAGTTTTTTAAATTCTTCTTGAAAGTACAGATCCTTCTCTTTTTGTATATTGTTAATAATATCAGGGCGTATATTATAAGATAAGTAAGGTGAGCTAGCATTCTGTGGGTTGTGAAAATACAACATATTATTTAATATCCTTGTAAAATAATATAAATTATTAATAAACTACGGATGTGCAAAAAAACTAACAGAAATTCTATAATATATTGTTTTATTAAGATATACAAATATATAAAAATAATATTAAATTTAAACTATTAGGTAGGCTTTATCAGAATTAAGCAAGTTAAAATGATAGATTTCAGGGTTAAATACAAAGAGAGGGTGTTCCACATTACGTGTCATTAGTAAGTTTAGGTGTTTAAAAAGTGTATGTTAATCTGATCCTGTAAAAAGCTATTTTATTCAGTTCTGAAAGTTAAAATTTGCCTAGTATAGCTCAAACCCTTAGAAAATATAAGACAGCTATCACAGAAGTGATTATTACAATCAAAATCGGTTAAAATTAGAAAGTTGTGGTTTAGAAAGTTATCTAAATAAGAAGCAACTAAAAAAATTATTTTACACCTATAACAAAAGGCTTGTCAATACAGTCGCTTCTTAAATATCAGATTTTAAAAAAGTAGTTAAGTTGATGAGTGATATTGAAGACAATAAATTATCTCTTGAGCAAGAAACTAATAGAAATACAGCATTTAATCATTTACAAGAGTACGTAGACAGAGAATTATATACACCTTATACTTGAAGATGCATTTTTACTAAGCTTCGAAATCTAGCATTTCTATCTGCCACGTGTATATTTAGTACTAACCATAATATTTTTTATTTTGAGCAAGATCAAGGATGAATCCATTGGTATAAGGCATTTCCTGTTGTAGATCTGTATTATCGAAATGCATAGCTTCTACTGGTGGAAGATTACCAGTAATATGATCATACTCTTGCTTAATTTCGTCAAAAAGTTTTCTTTTTTCGTTACTTAAGCTCTGATTAGTTATATCTAGGAATCCTTGTAAGCTTGCTATATTAAATAAAGTATGCTTACACCTTAATGTGGAGTTGTTGTTTATACTCTTGATTGGTAGCAGGTTGTCTATAATATCAGATATCTCTTTACCTAGACTAAGATACCATATAGCAGCCTGAAGTTTCTCTGCTGGTATATATTTTAAACCGTACAATAGACTTAAGGTTTTTAGATCTTTCCATGTTTTAGGTTTTATATAATTTGTCACAAATTTAGAAAACTCTATAACATTATAGTTTCCAGTTGGTGAGTTATGTATATAATAGGCTAACCAATAATAAAACAATAGGACTGGCATTCTCTGTCGTAGTTCCGTAATTGTTTGTATTGTGCTATCTGATGAAAGAGAAATATCCCACAAGCTCATAACAGTTGGTACAGGATTTAAAAATTTAAAAAAATCATCGAGATCAAATTTGTCTTCAGGTGGTTTTTTAGATAAAACTGTTATGATTCTTTTATTTAATTTTTCTAGAAATAGGTCGCCTATAGATTGATTTGAAGTTAATGGCTGTTCTAGTATGTGTTTCAACTCATTTATTGACTTAGATGCATAATCAGGGAAATTTTTATTCAAATTATATCGGTATTCTCTGCTATCATTGAAATTTATATCTCTTAAAGTAATGGTCTGTTTTGGGTTGCTGGCAAATATTTTGCTAGTTGGATTAGTATCTACAAGTTTTTGTTTTTTAGCATCGTTGCAAGCTTCATTATTAGGAGTGCATATTTCAGCTTTTCTTTTACCAAGACTTATCGGCTCTCGA
>CAKNAD010000443.1 GCA_929200515.1 Candidatus Gorgonimonas leptogorgiae
AATATGAATATACACGTAGCAGTTGGAAATGCGGGTTTTCAGCAAGTGATTATAAATTTTTAGCCAAGGCAGTGTTTCGCAGTTTTAGTGTCGACTAAATCAAGAAATACTAACGCAGGATAAAAGCTTAGGATCCTTGCCTTCGGGGCTATTAAAAAGATCTGTTTCATCGTTAAAATACTCTGAAATGCACTTGCATTCTGGCAGTGTTTTATCTTGGATTAAACCATTTTACTTAGCCCTGAAACCTATAATTTTCATCTGCCACGTGTATATTAGGTGTATATATCAAATACAATAAATATGCTACACACTGTTCTTGGTATTATTATATAAGCACATTACCATACTTGTAGTATAGAATAAATTTGATAAAGCAACCGAATTTTTAATGAATATACATCTTTTATTTGAAGATGCATTTTTATTGCTCCGAGATGGTAAGTCTTTTTAGTTTTTAAACGGCATTATTACTTGTTAATTTAGTACTAATATAGCCAAAGTAGATGCCCTGTTTAACAAGCCAAAATTACTTGTTGAAAACTTGCATTTCCAACTACAACCTGTATATGATCTTTAGGTAAAATTTGTATAACCCGCGAAACACTGCCTTGGCTAAAAACTTAGAAGCCTTGCTGAAAACCCGCATTTCCAACTGCCACGTGTATAAATATGGTAACTACAATGTATCAATACTATAGTGTAATTTTAAAAATATCAAAAAGAAAAACTCGAGGTTAATAGATTTAATTTTATAGCTGTTTAGTCATTGTAAAAAATTTCTTCATAACCAACAAAGAAATGAGTAATTCTTGTTTACTATCTTTAAGTTGTTCTACATATAAATTAGCATTTTTAATAATATAACGTGCTTTATCTTCATGTTAGCAAAAATAAGCAATTTTTTCTTCGAGATCTGAATAATAATCTTTAATTACCACATAGTGATAATCTGGAATTAGTCTGCCTTCCATAAACCAAGTTTCAACAGTGGGTATAGGCATAAAACATAACGAGTTTGATACCATAATCTATTTTGTATTAGTTGCAACATCATAGCCTTGTAAGCTAACAATAAATTTATATCTTAGTTGTTCTTTTATTGTCATAAAATTTTTGTGAAATTTAGTTCCTTTTATGTTTTATTAGTATCTCCTGCGTTAACAATATTGCTTTGATAAAATTTTTTTACAAAGTCATTACGATTATTGTGATTTAGGCAACACCCACGCCAAACTGCTATATTCTTTTTTTCTCATAAGGTATTTTGTCCTTAATAAAGTTAAAATGTCTAAAACTATCTAATTTTAAAATAACAGCACTGTTATTGTTCTCTATTATTTGTCTACTTTTAACAAAAGAACAAAATTTTGGCGGTATTACTATATCTTCAAAAATATAACTAATTACTAAATGCTTTGAGAAAAAATTAGTCAATGGCTTAAGGTCACAATAATATAATGATCTATCAGTGAATTTAAAATCTGCTATAGTACATGTTTTACTAACATTGTAGCCGTTATTATTACCTAATATAGAATTAGGTTTTAATTTATTGTAATAATCAACTCTGTTTATAACATAATTAAGACGCTGGCTAGTTATTGATTGTATAAATTTGTTGATTTTTTTTCGCATAAAAAACGTGGAGTAAGTATATTATAAACAGCTTTACAATAATATTTTAATTTTGATATTTGCTTCATAACTCTCAAATTAAACTATGTTAATTTTAAAACAACTAAAAACTATTAAATGCAAAAATAACATTGTTATACTAGATAATCAATAGGGATCGTAACTTGAGTTAGTAATTATAAATTATATATATGTGGCAGATGAAAATGCTATATTTTATGACTAAGTAAATCTTTTTAGTAGTCATAAGGGGCAAGGCT
>CAKNAD010000444.1 GCA_929200515.1 Candidatus Gorgonimonas leptogorgiae
AAATTTTTTATAATGCATTATATTAATATAGGTTGTCAATGCGTAAGTTCTATAATGTTTTAATATCAGTGAGATCAAATTCATTCGCATTAAATTTGAATATATGTTTTTTTAAAGAAAAAGTAGTTAATATTTTAGTTAAAAAATTATTTTTCCATGGTCTGCTATATATCATTATTTTATCATGGCACAAATCAGAGGCACAATACTTAGACAGCTCTGCAATAAACCAATATTGTCGAAAACAAGTAAAAATATCATCTCCTTTAATCTCGTCTATAAAGGATGCTAAACCAGGTTTATAAGCAATTTACTCAAGTGGTTTCTCATCAATTAATATTTGTATAGCCCTAGACTGTAAATCTTTAAATTTGGCGGTATTATTGTCTCTATTTGCTTGTGTATAAGTTAGTAGGGTTCTATAACTTAGAATAGAATCTTGCTGAGCCATTGTAGTAATTGCTTGTGCATAGCTAGGTGGTAGGGTTCTATAGCTTGGAATAGAATTGTGGCTAGCCGCTGTACTAGTTGTTGCATTTAAATCAAAAATATTGGTAGGTTGAAGGGCAGTTTTTTGAGTGTTCATTGTTATTTAACCTTTTTTGTTTATATGAAATTATGATTATGTTTTTTAATTATTTTTTTACATTGTAAAGCAATACTAATATTTTAAGATAATTTTAAATTATAAAAACAATCGGTCTATAGGCTAAGTTTTTTATAAAAAGTTTATATGTATTAAAATTTATTTAAAAGTTGTAGGGTCGCCAACTAAGCTAATAGAGTTAAGCAATTAATTTCAAACTCCAAACAATTTATTCTATAAGGATATTCAAAAAGTTACATTATAAAAAATGCTCTAAATTTTTGCCCCTACCTACATCATAAAAAATAGTTTGTTAAAACTCAGTTTTAAATGCATAATATAGCACTTGAAATTTAATTTTGAATCAAATTTTAAGCAAAATTTCTTGGTGTTTTCTAAAACAACATATATTAGGTTAACTTATGTTTAAACCCTTTTCATTATTCTTAGGGGTTCGCTATGCAACTAAAATTAGGCAAAAAACTAAATTTATTTCCTTTATTTCATCGACATCGGTTGTAGGGCTAGCTTTAGGTGTAGCCGTATTAATTATTGTTATGTCGGTAATGAATGGCTTTGATCGAGAGCTAAAGCATAAAATACTAGGTATGGTTCCTCATGCAAGTATTCATCCTATCAATAATACTAACTTAGATTACAATTTCATTGAGCAGGCGAAGCAGCATCCACAAGTGGAAGCAACAGCACCTTTCTTAGAAGCACAAGGATTACTAACATCTGGAACTGAAGTTGATGGTGTGCTTGTTTACGGAGTAGATCCTAATTTAGAAGATAGCGTTTCTATAATTGGTAATTATATGCAATTAGGGAACTTGTCGAGCTTAGTTGACGGTAGTTTTAATTTAGTTCTTGGAGAAATGCTTGCCGTTAAGCTAGGTGTAGGTATTGGAGATAAAATAACTTTATTGTTGCCAGAAGCCGCTATTTCTTTAGCTGGTGTATTTCCACGATTACGGCGGTTTACAGTAACAGGAATCTTTGCCATTGGTGCCGATATTGACAGCCACTTAGCTTATGTGAATATTAAAGATTTAGCTAATTTTTTACGCATTGATCAAAAATCTGTAAATTTCAGATTAAAAATTAAAAATTTATTTTTAGCTGATGATACCGTTAGACAAATAAAACATAATTTACCAGGTGATTATGAGGTACGCTCTTGGTTTCAAACCCATGGAACTTTGTTTAATGCAATCCAAATAGAAAAAAAGATGATAGCTTTATTGCTGTTATTAATTATCGCAGTGGCTGCATTTAATATAGTATCAACACTAATGATGGTGG
>CAKNAD010000445.1 GCA_929200515.1 Candidatus Gorgonimonas leptogorgiae
TATAAACTAGATGAAAACAATCACCAGCTACAAAAGATTAGCCAACTATATCTTACCTATAATCCTGTAGATATAACAATAAATTATGATGCTAAGACTCTTACTATTGCATCTAAAAATATATTATATTTTTATAATATTGAAAATATAGAACAAAAAAAGCAGTTAACGGTTACAACAAAACAATTTCTAGAAACTAATATTTTCCAAGTAAAATATGCATCAAATAGAAATACTTTATTAATAAACTCATACGATAAAGATAGGATTTATGTACAAATTTATAGTTTACTCAAATATAATAAAATAAAACTTATTCAATCTAGCAAAATACAGCACAGAGATCCTTTAAAAATAAATTTAGAAAATATAAAATATAATCCATATAAATTAAATTTTTATTATGGTAAATTTGCTATATCACCTGTAGATAATTTTATAGTAACTTATTATATGACTGATAAAAATATAAATTATGGTTATTTAAGTGATAGTAGTCCATATGATACCGATCACTATAGACTAACAGTGTTTTGTGCTTATTATTGGGATGCTCAATCTTCTCGACATTATTATAAAAAAATGCGTATTCTATGTATGGATAAAGGCTATGGTCCACTATATACTTTTCCATATAAAATGCTATTAGACTATTTTTTTACTACTGACAATAAACCAATAATCGCTTTTATTGTCATCAAGAATAAAAAACAAAGGAACTTATTATTAAAAAACATAACTCCAAAGTCTTATCTCCAGAGGTTATATGATTATGAATCTTATTTGGAGAAAGCATATAAACAAAAAAACAAGAAAAATCTAGGAAACTATTATAGAAAAAAAACAAAAGAATTTATTGCCATTAAACAAATATTTAATGATGCACATAGTGGAATATTTAATACTAATAGTAGTAAAATAGCAGTTTTTAGCAATAATAGAATACAAATATATGCTATGAATTTAGACAAAGATGCACAACCAAAAACAACAACTAAAACTCCAACAACTAAAAATATTAAAAGAAAAAAACAAACTACTAGCTTACCAACAACACAAACTACCA
Organism: Candidatus Gorgonimonas leptogorgiae; assembly: GCA_929200515.1. GTDB lineage: Bacteria > Pseudomonadota > Gammaproteobacteria > Pseudomonadales > Endozoicomonadaceae > CAKMZJ01. The sequence goes on from CAKNAD010000445.1 coordinate 1,067, forward strand.
ATTTACCAACATCACAAAGTACTAGTACTAAAAAACAAACAACAAGCAGCATAATAACAACACAAAATAGTGAATTAGAAATGCAAGCTACTATAAGTGAATTAGCAAATTCATCATCCACTACAAATACTAGTTACACCTCTATTAATAAAGAGCAAAATAATAATTTGAAGACTAAACATAATAATATTATACAAGAACATCCTATTTTGTCTGCTAGTATAGTTACAGTATCTATTTTAAGCATTGTAATAATAGTTACAGTAGTTAAACGTAATAAACAAAAAAAACAAAAAAAACAAATAATAAAAAAGTTACTACTCACAGAAGAAATTGCAACTACTGAAGTTTAATAAAAATTAATATTTTAATAAGAAGATAGAATCATGAAATTATTTTTGCTAATACCTTATATTGCAAGTTTAATTAATAGCAGTCCAATATTAAATCAAAATAATCAAGCAAATGGTACTGATTTTGGATCTGTAGATAACAATTTAAAACAATGTTATCAATGTAATTTTCCTATAGATGATTTTACTAATGCAAGCAGATTATTTAATGATAACTGTATAAATCAAATAGTTACTTGTAATAATAATTTATGTGGTAGCTCATTAGTTAAAAACCAAATTAACGGTAATTATACAATAAAACTAGGTTGTGCTTTAGATAATAATTGTCCTGAAGTTATAGATAAAGATACAGAATACCCTAAAAAAACAGAGGACAACTATATAAATTGCTGTAATGATAGTAAATCATGTAATAATTATACTACTATTAACGATATATTACCGTTTTATTTAGAAGATAATACTT
>CAKNAD010000446.1 GCA_929200515.1 Candidatus Gorgonimonas leptogorgiae
CTAAAAACTTATAATCACTTGCTGAAAACCCGCATTTCCAACTGCTACGTGTATAATATTGTCGTATACAGGATATTAAGAGAAAAACACTATAAAAATGGGACTGTTTATAGTTAGATAAATTTTAGTGGTTTTTTAATATAGGCATAACTATACACGCGGCAGTTGGAAATGCTAGGTTTCATCTGCCACCTGTATATACATCCTTGTATAGCTCCCTTAGGAGCTTGTTTATTCAATTACAAAACTTTGTAGTGTTTAAGAAACTCTTCATCAAAAAGCAATACTGCATCGTTTTTAATATCTTTTAGCATACATTCACTTTCTACCACCCATCTTGCATCAGTTGCTACTATTGAGGTCTCTTGGTGATGATTTGTTTTTAAAAAGGCATTATATGAACTTCTAAGCATATTGCATTCTAATTGTAGTTTCTCACGTAAATTTTCAAGTGCTTTTGTCGTTGGGCATGGGTTTTGTGCTAATTTTTCGTAAAGTTGCTGTATCATAGCTTTTAAATCTAGAAGATTTTCATCGGCAACTGTATTTAGTTCACAAAAATTATCTTCGTTTAACCTATCGTAGAATATTTCATAACCTGCTTTTTCTAGATTTTTTCTTAGTTGCAATATTACCTCTAATTCTTTGCTAACTGCTTGCATGCCTATATCATTTTGATACAAATTCCCTGCATATTCTATTATTACCTCCATAGTTTTTATATATTTAGCATGTTTTGCAAACTGCTCGGTAAATTGCTTACGATCGTCACCTTGTTCGGATGCACGATCTAATATTTCATAAGTATTAATTACATCTATTAAATCATTAAAGGTTTTTAGATAAATCTGAGCTACTGCTTGTTGATTCCTAAAATTGTTTTTTGTTTTATGAAAATTAGCTAATATATTTTGTATTTGTCTACATCTAGCTGGAGTGATTTTATCAGCTCTATATAGACCATGCATAGATTGTATTAACACTATGATTTGTGCTTTAAACTCGATCGTTGTATTAGTTGAGCTTTTTTCGATAATATCAGTAAAAGACTCTAGCCACTCGTATAAATATACAGCTCCTTGATGTGGAAAAAAAACAACTTGATTATGTGTTGTCCCAATAGTAGCAGGCATGAAACTTGTTAACAATTGTTTAAACTCATAGTCATATCTAGCACCAACATGTAGCATTGCCTTTCCTCTGTTGCTATATAACAGTTCTATTAGGCGTTTAGTAGGTATAATAGTCCTTTGACTTAATAGTTTATTCATTGCTGGCAGAGTATTATTTTGTGCTCTGGGTATATTTCCTTCTCTAGCTGTAGTTTTAGGTCTGGCACCTTCACCTGTAGCTCCTGTAGCTCCTGTGGGTGCTAATGATTGAAATTGTTGTTGCCTTTGGTTCGTAGGCGTTTGATAAGGTAAACTGCTAGATCCAGCAGGGTTATATCTATCCATATTATGTCCATATAATAAATTTAATTTAAATAAAGTATTTTTAGGTTTAAAGTTTTAAAGGAACCTCTAAAAAACTATTTTAGCTATTTCATAATTAGGTTAAAATTTGATTTTTCACTGTAAAAAACATCTAAAATAGCTAAAAATGAGCTGTTTTCATCTTTTTTTTGCTATTTTACATGCTTAACTTTATGTTAGTTTTATTTTTCAGAGGTTCCTAAAGTAGAGTGTTTATAAAACTGCAAATAATTTATATGAAAACAGCAAGATTTTCAAATAAAAATTAAACTAGGTGTATTAACCAAGGAATATACACGTGGCAGATGGAAATGCGAAGTTTCAGCAAGTGATTATAAGTTTTTAGCCAAGGCGGTTTTTCGCAGGTTTAGTGTCGACTAAATCAAGAAATACTAACGCAGGATAAAAGCTT
>CAKNAD010000447.1 GCA_929200515.1 Candidatus Gorgonimonas leptogorgiae
TAAAAACTTATAATCACTTGCTGAAAACCCGCATTTCCAACTGCCACGTGTATAAGTTTATCTGCCACCTGTATGTTAAAACTATAAATTAAATTATTTTTCACAAACTCTTTACAATTACTGAACTAATAAAATAGTAATATGTCTAATCAATAGTTTACTAACATATTCGCTAGTAAGCTATATTTTATTATTAAAACTACACACCCAAAAAGTAAAAATTTATGAACATTAATCCAAAACAAAGTATTGAACAGAACCCTAGTATAGACAAAATAGCAACTACCCAAGCTACAGAGTCTCAAGGTAGAAAAGTTGAAGCAGTTAAAGTCAACATAGGAAGTTTAAATATAGATACTAATTTACAACTTGAAACTACTTTTAAGAAGCTATTTCCAGAGTATACCGTAGCTAATCGTATGGACGGTATTTTCAAGAAAATAGACCATATAATAGAGCAAGGTGTTGATATATTGTGCATCCAAGAAGGCAGAAAATGTACAGATAAAGGCATTTCTGTTAATTCTGTTGATCCTATAGTAAGTCATTTTAGTAAAGATTACGCTTGTGAAGTAAAACATTACAATAACAGTGGCGATAAATCTTTTCAATATATTACAGCATTAAATACTAATAAATTTGCCATTGGTAATAGTACAAGAATACTATTATCAGAAAACGGTGAAGAGTTTTCTCCAACAGAAGCAATGAATAATGAACTTAGCCAGTTATCAGAAGAAGAAAGAAAAAAACAGTTAAATAATTTAACACGACAACACTACTTTGATCAAGCGTTCCCACGATCTATATTTATTACTGAAGCTACACATAAAGAAACAGCACAGCAAATATTTATTATAAATGTACATCTAGGGGTATTCCCAGAATCACATAAATCCAAATCAATCGAGTTTATTATTAAACAAGTAAATGAATTAAAGGAAAAAAATCCAAACAGCGTTATTTTGTTAGCAGGAGATTTTAATTCGTTTGCAGATTCAGGTGGAATAGAACAAATCAAAATGTTAACTGATGCAGGCTTACAAGAGCTTTCTGCAACAATAAAGCATCCTGACGGTAATAATTTTTATGGTAATAGCACTTTTATAGCTTATCCTTATGACTATGCATCTTACAACGCAGATAATGACGTCAGAGACAAATTAAATACAATTAAGAATGATATAAAGCAAACTGAAGCAAACTCAGATACAGACACTAGTGCTAAATATAAAGAATTAAGAAATAAAATGGTTGCTATATTCGACGATTGTAGTTTAAAAGCCAAAACCTCTGATACTGACCAAAGCTCAGCATTGTATCCTATAACAGGTCAGCTAGATCATATTTTTGTAACTTCAAAAAACAACAAAAATACTGAAGCAAGTGGTGAAGCGATAGTACAAATATACGATACCGAACTCAATATTATCGCAAACAGTCATAAAGCTGTTACTGAACATATAAAAAATAGCTTAACAAATGATAAGCCTTCTTTTGCAACTGATCACCAAGGAATTATATCCACAGTTTCAATAACAACAGATTCAACTGAATAATTGATTTTTCTGCAAATATTGCCGTAAAACCCGTTTTTTTAAAAACAGAAAATAGTTACAACGCTTAATACAAATTAATATTAAAATTTAATTCGAAATGTATTGTTAACTATTTTACGGCATAACTTGCAGTTAAATTTATTGTTTTAATAAAATCATAACAACAAAAAACAATTGTTGTAAAATATATACCTTTTACTTGAATATGTATATACAGGTAGTGAATGAAAATGCTAGCTTTCAGAGCTAAGTAAAATGGTTTAATTCGAAGCAAAATACTGCCCGAATGCAGGTGCATTTCAAAGTGT
>CAKNAD010000448.1 GCA_929200515.1 Candidatus Gorgonimonas leptogorgiae
TTCAGGAGAATAGTAGTCATAATTTTTAGTTGTATATTGGTCTTCTTTAATTGTATGTTGTTTAACACGTTCAATAAATTGTTTACTCAAAGAACTAATAGCAAACAACCATGCAGCGATAATTCCTAGCAGTATAATCGCAACATATGGAGTAATTGCAGCTAAAGAGCCTAACCATAAAATCATACACTGTTGTATGAATGATCCTCCAGATTTTCCTAATCTTGCACCTACTACATCTACAGCTGCTTTACCTTTAACTTTTTCTTCTTCTGTAAGAGGAATGTAAGCCATTTCTTTTGTCGGGTCAAAAAAAGAAAATTTACAAGATTTAGTTAAAATATTTTGTGTAGTACCAAAAATCACGCCTACCATTAATGGCGTTGTCCCAAGAAAAGAGATTATACCTGTAAGATCATTTTTAAAAATAATCACGACAAAGAAAATAATTCCCGTTACGAGTAATATAATTGGAGTTATGGTAGCACTTGCTTTCCAGTTAAATTTTTGTAGTATTTTACTTCCACAAAGTAGCATCATAAGAAAGGTAAAAATACCAGAATATTGAGAAAACTTACCCATAAATAGGCTATAATCATTAGGATCTGGATATTGCAGTTTTAATTGATGCTTCCAAATAACTTCTACTAAATTAATAGAAAGTCCATAAGATACTACTAATATAGCTATACAGCCTAAATACTTAGAAGATAATATTTGTTGAAAACTTTGTTTTAAGGTTTGTTTTGGAATATTTTTTCTTTTTTTAACTTGAGTAGGATCGTAAAGAGTTGAATTTGTCAGAATATTTTTATTAGCCCACCAATATATCGCCATTATCATTAAACCTGATAAAAAAGTCGCTAGCATTAGGTAATTAAGAGAAATTTGCCATGGATCTATAATTTCAGTTGTTTCTATTCTTACATCTGATACCCATTGTATTAGCCATCCAGATGCAATACCTGAAAAATTGATTAGTATGCCTATTACAGCATAAAATCGTTTAGATTCAGAGACTTTAGTTATGTTGTTAGCAAACCCCCAACATAATAATGATAATGCTACAGCCCCCCATAATTCAGCAAAAATATAAAATAGAGAAAAAGTCCAATTTCTTATTGCACCTATTAATCCATGAAGGCCTTGTGGCAAATAATTTTGTAGATTGTCACAAAATTGATTTGGGTGTAAATATTCTTTATAGGGGTAAAGAACTAGAGCAAACAGGGCAAAAAACAGTAAAAACGGAGTCAAAGACACATAAAATAAACTTTGTTTAGTTAGAATATTGCTTAATTTAGTGTAAAACAGCATAAAAAGTATGGCAACTGGTAAAACTCCCCAAAGCTTTAAAAAAGGGATTACTTCAGCACCGCCTCCAGCGGCAGTTACCACAAGTGTATCTTTAGTATCTCTGAGAATGATATAATTAAATAAAACACAGAAAAACATTAACACCAAAGGAACAATTTTTTTTAATTCATGCTTATGTATAGGCCATAATATCGATCTAATCTTTCCAAAATCATTATTGGAGTGTGACATTTTAAAAGATCCCCAAGATGACAGATGCAATCTTTTGTAAATTATAATTATTTGTAGTCTGCAAGATCGATCTTAGCTTCCTAAATTCAAAATTAGAATTTGCCATTTTAGTTGTCCTTTAAAACACACTAAGTGTTATATGGTTATAACTTCTACTGTTAAATACGAAATGTAATAGTAATAGTAATAGTGTGGTAATAAATGCTAGGTTTCAGGGCTAAAGAAAAAGATCTAATTCGAGGCAAAATGCTACCCGAATGCAAATGCATTTCAAAGTGTTTTAACGATGAAGTAGATTTTTTTAATAGCC
>CAKNAD010000449.1 GCA_929200515.1 Candidatus Gorgonimonas leptogorgiae
TTTACCTCATAAAGAGTTATAGTTTAACATATGACACAGATTTGTGAACACTACCGATAAAAAAAAATTGTATCAACAATCCAACATTTGGAAGTGCCTTTCCCCCTTTTTTTTAATAAATGTTTTTATAAAAATGCTATTACTTAATTGTTAATAGTTTTATATTTGTTGAGGTGTTATCAGTAGATTCTACTAGTATATGAGTACCATTATCGGTATATTTAACTGTTTTAATTATAGGAAAATCTGTATTAATGGTTAATTTGCACTCCCATGCCCCCGTTTTTTCTGGTATAAAAATTTTAATTATATCATTATAAGCAACAAGTAATTGATCAAATAAAGGGTTAAGTATAATATGTTTACTAGAATTTTTTGGTATACTAATAATGTAAACTGGCAACTCTTTATTTATTGAACTGTTGGTTTCGCTAATATTAGTTGAAGATTCATTATTAGAACAATTTAAATTATAAATTTTAGCCTCTTCAGTAGTAACTACTAGGAGATGATGTTCGTTTGTACTAAAACATATTGTTTCTATACTAGATTTAGTATCAATATTTAACATATCAACCCATTGTTTAGTATTATTTTTATTGTATAGCTTTATTGTCGATTGTTGCAAGGCATATACAGCAATGTAGTTGCTATTATTACTTATATAGCCTTTGCCTAAGCCATTATCTATTTCGTGATCTAATCTTTTAATATATTCTGTAGAATATAGGTTAGTTAATATTATAATGTTTGTACCATGATTAATTAAAATTGTCTCACTATCGTTGCTAAAGCATGCATGGGCATTGAAATTAGAATTATCTTTTTCTTTTATAGTATATATTTTTTCTGATCCTGAAGGATAATTTGTATAAATTTCTGTTGTTTTATCTGCTGTAGAACAAGATACATACCGGCTATTTATAGAAAAACTAATATTAGTAATAGAAGTATTATATTTTGTATGAATATTACTAGGACCACCTTTACTAAAATAACTTTGTGGCATTTGCTCTACAATAAAATAACCATTTTGAGTTCCTGTAGCAAAATATTTACCATCATGACTAACAACAGCTGTAGTAATTTTAGTATATGTGTTTGGGGAGATTTTTGTGAATAAACTATTCCAATAATTTATATCACGACCTTCGTAGAATATATAAAACCTCAGTATATTTGCAGAAGTTGTTCGATCTCTACAAAAAGTAAGCATATTTTTTATTTGAACATAATAATTTTTATATGTATTAAAAATAATAAAATCCGCTTTTAAAATACCGAATTTATCATTATAGTTAACTATTTGCCAATGGTTATCTTTAGTTAAATGTATGGTTGTTATTTGATTATTAGTATTAGCTACAACTAAGGTATACGCTTCTTGATTAAGGTTTGCAAATTTTATCTGTTGTTTTAAATTAAATTCAGCTTCTATGCTAAAATAGTTGTTTTCATCCGAGCTATAAATATTTATTATACCACTGAGGTAAACTATAAATAATTTAGTATTACATTTACTATAGCCTGTAAATATAGCGATATCATTCTTTGTAGATGTAAATTTATCTATTATTTTATTGTTAAACAATTGCATATTTTTAGCGGTATAAAAAAACAATACTTCATAAAATATTGAATGGTTTTTAACTTTAGATAATTGTTGTAATACTCTTTTACTATTAGTAAAATTAGTTAGCCATGATGCAAAATGTTTATCGTATTTTTCTTTACTAAAAAGTTCTTTTATCTTTTCTTGTGTAGAAGATGAATATTTTAAAAATAAATTATGAGCTTCCCTAAAATCATCTAAATAATATTTATTCGCATAATAAAATTTTTTACATACTTTAGATA
>CAKNAD010000450.1 GCA_929200515.1 Candidatus Gorgonimonas leptogorgiae
ATGATTATTTAAATATCTAAACTTACTCGTGACACGGAATTTGGAACACCCTCAAAATCTAAGCAAATAAAAGCTTTTATGTGTTAGCATCTTTTTTAGTACTATTTTCTTAATACGTGTAGGATCAACTAGTTCGAGCTTACCAGTAATTTTTTGTTTATTTCTATAAGTGCTTAATAAAGTTTCATAACCGTAATAATCATCTTCATATTCAACCATTTCATCATAAACCATATAGGTAAGGCAACATTCAGGCATTTCCTTTTTATTTATATATGATGTAATAGGTAGATCTTCAAACTTTGGTAAAAATATCTTAGTTTTTTGAAATTCATTCCAGTCTAATTCTCCAGATGCAATAAATTTGTCAATTTCTTCTTCAGTAGAGAGAGAGAGAGAGAGCTTTCTTTGATCTTCTCTAAATCTTGTTTATTAAAATCAAAATTAGACAAATGTCCATAAGCAATAGTCTGTACTACTTTTGACAGGTTAAAATCCTTTCTTACTTTAAGGCGAGCTTTAAGTATATTTTCAATTTTATCTCCATTATGTTGCATTGCTATTGCATCAGACATGCCTATTATAATATTATGTTTCGCTACATTCCTAAGTTCGTTAACATCTCCACTTTCGATAGCTTTTTTTTGCTTTGTAAGCATATCTAAAGTATCTGTAACTAATGAAGTTTTATCAACACAACTAGATACACTATATTCCACTAGGTCGATTGCCATTTGACTGATGTTTTCATCTACTCCATCCTGAAATAAGGACAAGATGTTAACTATTTGCTTGCCTAGCAATTGTTTGTTTGCATAGAGAAAATCGTTAGTTAAGCGTACTTTATTTAAATAATCTACTAAATGAGCTTGCTTTAACATAGGTAAATATTGGATTATATAAGGATAAGTGATTTGATTTCTACAGTTTCCAAGAGTTGCAAAAAATTCAATTAAAGAAAATATATCAAATAAAAATTTAGTTGTTGAGGAATCTTTACTGCTGTTAACTATCTTTTCTATATCTGGTGATATTAAATTTACTCTAGATGGAAGATAAACTTCTTTATAATCCCCTAAAATTTGCATAGATCTTAAAGAGCCATCGATTTTAGGGCTACAGATCCATTGTGGCCAATAACCTAAGTCAATGATATTTATTATTAATTGTTGACAATTATTTATTATAATATCCCCATTCAGTTGAACATTATCAGAATCTATGTTTTGTAAACTGTCGCATGATTTAAATAATAGATTTTCTAAAATAGTAATTTTGCTAACAAAAGATTTTATAGGGCATAATATTACATGAAGATTTTTCACCGTTAGATTATCTGAAAAAGAAGTAAATTTCTTGTTATTATTTAATATTAAATTTTCAGTAACTACATTCGGATGTATTGTATTAAAATTATTACAACATTCAATTTTAAGGTTATAATAATTTCCAGCTAACAGCTCTTTAAAGTTTTTACAATTTATGATATTAACATTATTGCTAATTCCAGCTAGCAAATATGAAAATGAATTGCAGTTTTTTATTATTATTTGCCCTTGTACCTTCAATACTTTTTTTTCGAAATTGATAAAATTAAAGCTGTTACATTTTTGAGCTATTAGTTTTCCATGTATATAAAATAATCCTTTGTTATGATCAGCATTCATTTTAAGACTTGAACATCTATAAAACTCAACATTACCTGTAATGATAAAATCATACGGTATTTTTTTTAATTTTGAAGATTTTTTTATTTCGCAATTACCAAAAATTTTGATGTGCTGAGGTGATTTTTTGATATTTTCTAAAAACACATCTCCTTTTACAGAATACCATACTTTATTATAGAA
>CAKNAD010000451.1 GCA_929200515.1 Candidatus Gorgonimonas leptogorgiae
AAGTTTCATAATCAATTAACCTTATTTAGAATTATTTAGAATTATTTAGAATTATTTAGAATTATTTAGAATTATTTAGAATTATATTTTAACATATAACACGAATTTGTAAACACTACCATAATCATAGACTTTTAATTTTTAAGGTTACTGTTAGGTTAGGTTTGAGGTACTACAGTTAATAGTTGATTTTTAGGTACCGTTCACAACCCCATCATTTGTTTAAGTTCATTGATCTCATCACTAATATCATTTTCATTAATAAAATCTTCTTCAGACGCAATATCTAACTGACAATCATCAGGCCATTCTGATAGTTGATATTGGTTATTATCTTCATTAATAGTTTCTTCTATAGAAGTCATATCAAGCTGAGTAATTTCCCCTAGATATTGGTTACTCTTGGTATTATTAATATCTTCTTCAGAAGATATAGAGGGCAGAGATTGATCTGCTAATTCTAATGTTTGGTCTTTATTTTCGTCTTGATAAAAATTTTGCTGGTCATTACTAGCTAAAGTTGTTTGGTAATTTTTTAAAGGTTTTTCATTTATGTGTTTCTCTTTATGATGCCTAGCTTTCGCACTTGCATAAAAAAAACTTTTATCACAAAAGTTGCATATATAAGGTTTTTCATTTGGATGTTGATCTTTATGATGTTGTTTTAATTCGTTTAACTTTGGATAAGTTTCAACACAAAGATCGCATTTATAAGTTTTTTTTGGTTTGCATTCAGCTTTTGTTTTACCATTATGCGTTATTTCAAAATGAATTTTTTGATTATGTTTAACAGTAAATCTTCTATTGCAAGCAATGCATGGATAAGGCCTATATTTAGGATGCGAATTTGAATAATGGTATTTTTGTTCTTCTTTAGTGGCAAGGGGTTCTTGGCAAATATCACATGTATACCTGCAAGTTTTTAATAAAACTTTTTCTAAGTGCCTTCTTGATTTGTTGTGTTTTTTTAAACTTGCTAGGTATGAAAAAGTTATATCGCAATTAGAGCATGCATAAGGCTAAATCACACCATGAGTTTCTTTGTGTTTTCTTAAGTTTTTTGGAGAAAAAAATTTTTTTTCACAAAGATCACAATCATATTTGTGTTTGCCTGAATGTCGTTTTATATGCCTTTTTAATTCAGCCAGGCAAAGAAAGCTATAATTGCAATCTTTAAAATAACATCTATACTTTTTTTGTATACTACTTGCTTGACCTTGTGGTGATTTAACATTAACAATAACTTGTTGTTGAACGTTTTGTAAATCAATATTTTGTTCGTTTGTTGAAGCTACTTGCACCGTGATATCCTATAAATTTAATATTGCAAAAATACTATTTATTAGATTAAAAATCTATCTTAAAGTTTTTAGAACAGTCTGAAAATTTTTTATTGAATTTGTTGATATACTAGTGCCAATCAGTATATCTAATCATAGATAACTTTAAACGTTTGCCAATATTATGACTTTTATCAAGTGCTACTTGTACAAAAAGAGGTAATTGTACAAAGTATGCACTGTCTCCTTCTCGGAGAGTTTTAACAAATGTTTTTTCTATAACCGTTGTTTGCCCGTTAAATCTATTCTGTATAAAATCATCCATATATTCAAAATACTCATCTAAATCATGAATTATTTCATTAGAACTAGGTTGAGATTTAAGAGTACGTATATACTGATTGCTTGTTTCAGTTGCTGTGCAGGTGTCGTCAGATATAGCGCTAGTTTGAAAACATATAATGCTTGCTATAAGTGGTAAAGTAACTAGAAGTTTCATAATCAATTAACCTTATTTAGAATTATTTAGAATTATTTAGAATTATATTTTAACATATAACACGAAT
>CAKNAD010000452.1 GCA_929200515.1 Candidatus Gorgonimonas leptogorgiae
GCTTTAAGGCGTAACTTTGCAAAAACTTTTTGCGCCACATCAACTAAGTTGCAAACTATAGCAACTCTAACACCTTTTGTTGCTGCATCTATTATTTTATCTAACAATTCATCATCAGGGAATAAATTGGTAGATTTTTGTAATTCTATTTTAACGCTTGTAGTTTTTTCTGTAACTGGATTATCTAAATTATTTAAACTAAATGTTTTAGCTTGATTGTTAGAACAAAAACTAATTAACGGGTATGGAATTTTTTTAAGACTTATGTTTTTTTTATGTTTATACCGTTTATCCCAGCAGTTCATTAACTGTTGTTTTTGATACTCTGGCAAAGTAGCTGAAAGTAAAATAGTTGAACTATAACTTTGCTGTTGTTGCTGTAAAACCTCTTCTAATAAACCATACATATATTGATCATAAGCATGTACTTCATCTATAATAAGTACACTACGACCTACACCAAAACCACGCACAAATTTATGCTTGATAGGCAGTACTGAAACTAACACTTGATCAATAGTGCAAATACCTATTTGCCCCAAAAACACTCTTTTTTTACTTTCAGCCAGCCAATTAGCACATTGTACCAGTGCTTCTTCTTCATTTTGAGCAGTGTTTGGCTTTGTAGCATTTTTAATATCAATAAATTTTTGTTGATGTTTTGCTCTGCCGTGAGCCAAAACTGTGTTTATATTGTTTTTAAATATTTTACTGGCTATTTTTTCTATGCGTTCTAGCATGCAATTTGCTGTAGCTTGGGTAGGCAAAGCAAAAACAATGCTATCTGCTAAATTGTTTTCTAATAACATCCAAGCATATAATAGTGCTGCTTCAGTTTTTCCTGATCCTGTTGTTGCTTCAATAATGGTTATACCTATTTCTATAGGCAATTTAGCAATTAGTTGTTGCATTGGGCGTGGGCTGTAGCTTTCTTCTAATAGAGCAGAAATATTAGCATTGTTATTAATTCCTGCTCCTATTAATCCAAAATCAATTAATAGTGTTTTGGCTATGGAAAGCCGAGAAGTAAAATAAGGTAATAAATTATTATCTTTAGGCAATTGTTGCTGATATTCAAATGCTCCTTCATCACTACAAGAACCGATCCAATCACACACAGAGCAAAAACCAGCTAACATAGTTTCTTCTGTTAATTTTGGCGGATCATTCGCTAAATTTAATCCAGCTGGTTTTAAAAATAATTGTTCTAATGCTTGCAATAAATACAACCGATCTTGTTTAAATTCTTCGAGTAATTCATTTGATATTCCTGACATGCCTGCTAATTTATCTTTACAGAAATCTTCAGGAATAATTCCATGATGACCAGCTACAGCAGATACCCAACTAAACCATGCTTGCCATGACTCGTTATCATCACCCAGCATACCATCTTCATCATCTTCTACAAAAAACCTTGTTTCATTATCTTGATACAACCAATAAACAGTAGCAAAACCATGATTATATTCTTTGATATAGCTTTCAGAAATTTTGGTTGTTATTTTTGCTAATTCTGGATTTATTAGTTGCCAAGCAGATTTAGATTTTAATTGAAATAAAATAGCAAGCTTACCTAAATCGTGTATTGCGATAAAAAATAATAACCAAGCTTTAGTTTCTTCTTCAGATAAACCTGTTAATTGGCAAAACTGCCTCCTTAATGATGGTGAGTTATTCCACCACTCACTTGCCACCGCTGCTACATCTAAGCAATGATAAACTAGCAAGTGATATCGCACAGGAGCATCGTTAATTTCTTTGCCATTATCTTTTGGCTTTGAAGTTTTACCCCAATATTTAAAGTAACTTTTATCTTGGCTCATAATAATTAATTTT
>CAKNAD010000453.1 GCA_929200515.1 Candidatus Gorgonimonas leptogorgiae
ATTAAAGAGCATTTTTCTGGAGATAGAAAGATTGCAATTGTTAGTCAGGAACAACTTCAAATTCACAGGTAGTATTACTAGTTTATTAGCTTATAAAATAAAAGTTTTATATGTGGCACAAAAATATTTATTTAGCTAAGCACCTTTAAGTAGAGGTTTCTTAGTATAAGATTTCTAATTTTTAGTGTATAATTAATCAACAGTTATAGTTAAATATCAATTTATTGATAATATTTAAATATTTTTTATGTTTTGTATTAGTTATTAGTAGCTAAAAGTGAGAACAAATGGATAAATTAATAATTAATGGTGGGGCCTGTGTAAAAGGTGAAGTTAGTATATCAGGAGCAAAGAACTCAGCCCTACCAATACTTGCTGCTACACTAATGACAGACGAACCTGTAGTAGTTTGCAATATACCTCATCTGCATGACATAACCACAATTTTTGAACTTTTTGGATGTATGGGCATTAAACTAACTGTAAGTGAAAATATGGAGGTTGAGGTTAAGTCCGATAGTATAAATCACTTCAAGGCATCGTATGACTTAGTAAAGACGATGCGTGCATCTATTTTAGTTTTAGGTCCTCTCTTAGCAAAATATGGTCAAGCTGAAGTTTCTCTTCCTGGTGGATGCGCAATAGGTAGTCGTCCTATAGATTTACATGTTCGCGGATTAGAAAAAATGGGGGCAGAAATTAAAATTGATTCTGGCTATATTAAAGCTAAAGTCAAGGGTAGATTAAAAGGTGCTAAAATTTTTATGGATACTCTAACCGTTACAGGTACTGAGAATATCTTAATGGCTGCAACCTTAGCTGAAGGGGAAACCATCATAAAAAATGCAGCAAGAGAGCCAGAGGTTTACGATTTAGCTGAATGTCTTATTAAAATGGGTGCTAAAATTCGCAATCATGGAACAGACACCATTTACGTTGAAGGAGTTAAAAAATTAAATGGTTGTCGATATAAAATTTTACCAGATCGCATAGAGACCGGAACCTATTTAATTGCGGCGGCAATGACAAATGGTAAAATTTTAGTGAAAGATACATCACCGCTTTTATTAGAGTCTATTCTGGTAAAACTTAAAGAAGCTGGAGCAAAAATACGTTGTGGTAATGATTGGGTTGAGTTAAATATGGAAAACAAAAGACCTAAAGCTATAAGCTTACAAACTGCTCCTTATCCAGCAATGCCTACTGATATTCAAGCACAATTTACTGCATTAAATTCAATTGCAGAAGGCTCAGGAAAAATCACCGAAACCATATTTGAAAATAGATTTATGCATGTACAAGAAATGAAACGTATGGGAGCGTTATTAGATATAGTAGGTAATACGGTAATTACTAAAGGCATAAAAAAATTAGCAGCGGCTCCTGTTATGGCGACAGATTTAAGAGCATCTGCTAGTTTGATTTTAGCCGGGTTAGTGGCGGAAGGGTCAACCATCATAGACCGAACTTATCATATTGATCGTGGATATGAACGTATAGAAGAAAAATTCCAACAGCTTGGGGTGGGAATTCGTCGGGTTCCATCTTCTAAGTTTAATAAGACTAGCTAAAGTTTACTTCAAGATACGTTTTTTAGATTAGTGCTAAGGTTAAAAGTAGTAACGCAGTTTAAAAATTTAAAAACTTAGTAGTATAAGAGTAATAAAAAAGATTTACTTTATCGTTAAAATGCTTTAGATTAAATCTTTTACTAAATTTTAAAAAAATATATCTCCAAGTAAAAAATGTATAGAAACAAATAAAATTTTAAATGTTCGTTATAAATTTATTTGTATTAGATAATTATTTAGAAAAATAAATTTATTGCCAATAATAT
>CAKNAD010000454.1 GCA_929200515.1 Candidatus Gorgonimonas leptogorgiae
TAACATATGACACAGATTTGTGAACACTACCATCAGTTTGTCATAATTTATTTTGGTAAATACAAAATTTTACTCTTTAATTTTTACTCAAAACATAAGACATATAAAAAATAACTAGTTATAATACATTGAATACTTCATCATCTACTATGCTCGTGCCTTAATCCTGAACCATAAAATAATAGATTGACGGAACTATTTGATAATATACACATCTATATAAGGTATAATATCAAATTAATAACTTTTAAAAGTATAGTTATTACCTTTTCTAGAAAAAATAAAAGGATTATTTTTAAAAATGATAAAGGCCTGTATATGCTGAATAATATATCTTTAATATAACAAGTGGATTTTTATGCAAAACAAAACTTTAGGAGCTTCTGTAATTATTGCGGGCACATCAATAGGCGCAGGAATGCTTGCTTTACCAATAGCTGTATATAACGTAGGCATTCTATATGGAATTTCAGCTGTTATTATAATGATGTGTTTTTCTGCATACGGTGCCTATTTAATTTCTAAAGCTTGTGTTTTGTATCCAAAAGCAGAAAGCCTACACGGTTTAGCCAGTACTTTTTTGAATAAATTTGGATCTAAAATAATTTTAATAGCCACTTTGTTTTTATATTGGTCGTTATGTTCTGCATATATATCAGGTATATCTAGCAAAATAGTAGCTTGTTTAAATATAGAGCATCTATCAACATTTTCATCTTATGCAGTATCGTTAATGATAGTAATCTTTATGGGAGTATGTTTAATTATAGGAACGCAAATAATTGATAACATCAACCGTTTTGCCTTTTTCATTATGATAGCTTGTTTAGCTTTTATTATAATGATGTTATCAACTAATATTAGTTTTTCTAATCTTGCATTAGGCTATAGCCCAAATGTATTAAATTTTTTATCGATACTACCATTGATATTCACATCTTTTGGTTATCATATTGTAGTTCCTTCTGTTAGTAGTTATGTAAATCATGAGGATAAAAAAATAAATAATGCTTTGATAGGAGGTAATTTGACTCCTGCTATAGTTTATTTGATGTGGGTAATAGTAGTTCTCGGATCAATACCAGACTCTACAATGAAGACAATTGCTACAAGCAATAATAGCGTAGGGGCTTTAACTAGAGTTATAAATAATTTAATTAATAGTACATTATTTGAAATAGCAAATAGTGGATTTTATGTATTAGCCATGTTAACTTCATTTTTTGGGGTGTCTTTAGGGTTGAGAGATTACCTAACTGAAGTTTTTAATTTAAAACATACTTTAAATGGAAAAATCCAAGCGGCTGCATTAACACTATTAATTCCTCTAATAATATCAATATTTATTCCTAGTTTTGTTAAAGCGTTAGGTCTTGCTGCTGTACCTTTAGCTATATTAGCTATATTTGCGCCTATTGTAGTAATATTAAATATTTATAAGCAAAAACAAAAAAACATTAGTATTTTTAGCAAATTATTAATGATTGCTTCATGCTTGTTAGGCATAGTAATTATTGTTACACAAATAGCAATTGTATTAGGCTTTATACCTAGTATAAGTTAATAATTGTATAAGCTTGCTAATAACGAGGCGGTGCTAAGATACATTAACTGTAAAATAGTTATATTTAACTTTTGTTTGCTATTGGCTGCAACTGTAGTTGTATTATAACTTGGCGTTTCAGTTGTAGCATTACTTGGAACTGTAGTTGTACTATAAATCGGAGCTGCGGTTGTGCTATTACTTAGAACTATAGTTGTACTATAAATCGGAGCTGCGGTTGTGCTATTACTTAGAACTATAGTTGT
>CAKNAD010000455.1:0-869 GCA_929200515.1 Candidatus Gorgonimonas leptogorgiae
TATAGGGTTTTATTGTTAAACGGGAATTGCTGTATATTAAATTAATTTAAGCTAATAAATGCACAAATCAGGAAAAAGGTTGCTTTTTTTGTTGTATATCTTTATGATGCAATTCCCTATTACTACTAGATGTACATATATTGCAAATGACAACTAAGTAGTAATATATTTATTCTACTCCTATATTTTAACAACGGATGTTATAGATTTTACTTAATTAATTACTTATTGATTAATATTTTTTTTAACTAAAATTAGTTACATTGCTACATTATTTATAGGTTACAATACAAATGAAATTAGACAGGTTTAAACTATGATAAGCATTAATAATCTATCAAAATTATATGTTGATTCTTATTGTATGCAAAGTACCCCTTGCAAACATAAGTGCACCTTTACCTATGCAAATGGAAAAGAATCTACAGTTACTCTGAATAGTAAAAAGATTAAATGTTATCTTTCTGCAATAGATAAAGATAAAGTAAATGTCCAATATAACCATAAACATTTTGGAGGTAGTACTTTTTTAGATACCGTTAATGATGATATACCCCCCAAAAGGTGCGATAATAGAGGCGATAATAATCATATGCTATATGCGTATAAACATACATATCCAGACAGTGACAGCTCTGTAAATACTAACATTGATGTAAATCAAGTTTCGTCTTTTGAAATTTCTAGAAGCTGTATGCAAAAAGATCCTTGTAAGCATAAATGTACTATTGTATCGGGTGACACTATAGTAACAAAAACATTAAGTCAACCAGAAATAAATTATTATATAGATAATATTCCTAGCGATAAAATTAATTATAATGGGGGTAGATCGCACTCTATTTAGTACTATACATGTGGCAGTTGGA
>CAKNAD010000455.1:879-1779 GCA_929200515.1 Candidatus Gorgonimonas leptogorgiae
TTATAAGTTTTTAGCCAAGGCAGTGTTTCGCAGGTTTAGTGTCGACTAAATCAATAAATACTAACGTAGAATAAAAGCTTAGAAGCCTTGCCCTCTAGGGCTATTAAAAAAATCTACTTCATCGTTAAAACACTTTGAAATGCACTTTCATTCCTGCAACATTTTGTCTCGAATTAGATCTTTTTCTTTAGCCTAGAAACCTAGCATTTTCATCTGCCACGCATATAGTCCTACTGTTACTGCTACCACTGCTACTTTATAAACTCTCTGCTTTCTGCCACTAGGTTGATTGGCAGTGTTGCTTTTAACATCATCATTAATAAAGGCTGACTAGTCTTCTTTGCTACAGCACTTGAATAGGCATGTCAACTGTGATGCTACACCACTCACAACATTAGAAAATTGATTACCAAGATAAGAAGTTATATCATTAGAAGTAGTTGTATTAGCAGATATCGTGGTAGTAACATTACTAAGAATAGTCGCATTTCTGTTCATTAGATCTTTAGAAGTACATGCGGTATCAGAGCTAAAATATCCTGTAGCCCACATAGCACCTAAACTAATACCACCTGCAACCGCTAACCCTGCTGTTACTGCTATAGCGCTACCCGTTAATACGTAGACACTTTTAATAGTTACTTATATCATATGATAACTAGCAATAGTTATTAGCCATAGACCCTCCTAATGTCTAAATCATAGCGAACAGCGCTATACCACTGCTACTTTACAAGCTCCCCATTTTTTGCCACCGGGTTGACTTACTGTATTTCTTTCAACATCAGCATTATTCATTAGAGGCTGGCCAGCCTTCTCTGTGACACTTTTATCTATATCATTTAACATATATACACGTCGTGAATGAAAATGCTAGCTTTTTAAATTTAAATTAGTTAT
>CAKNAD010000456.1 GCA_929200515.1 Candidatus Gorgonimonas leptogorgiae
GAATGCTACCGTCGCTTAATACGCTGGTTAGTTGTAGTACATGGTCGCTAGTTTTGCCGTATACTAAAGACCCTTGTCCGCTAGCATCTGTACTAACCATGCCACCTATTGTTGCTCTATCGCTAGTAGATAATTCCGGAGCAAAAAATAAATTATGTTTTGCTATTTCATCATTTAGTTGATCTTTAATAACTCCAGATTCAACTTTAGCCCATTGTTCTTTAACATTAATTTTTATTATTTTAGTCATATAACGACTAGTGTCTAGCATAATACTATTAGTTAATGACTGACCATTAGTTCCTGTGCCACCACCTCTTGCTGTTATAGTGAAATGCTGAAATTTTTTACTGTTAATTAATTTAACTGCAATACTGATATCATTAGTATTTTTAGGATATAAAACAATTTTTGGAATTAGCTGATAGATAGAATTATCTGTAGCCATGGTATATCTTTGATCGTAATCTAGTGCTATATCTCCTGAGAAATTATTTGTTTTTAACTCATTGGTAAATCTTAGTGATATATCATCTATATCTTTTTCAGGAATATGGCTAATCATAGATATTTCTCTTTAATTATAATTTTATGCAAAGACAACCTGTTATTTACATTATATCTATATACAGATTCAACTTCAAGATACATAGTTGCTGTGAAATCCTACCATATTAAAATAAGCATCTTATTTATAAAAGTATAAAAATTATTGAACCTAATCATTATTTAATAGCCTATTTTATAAATCACTAATTATATATTAAACATGAGGGTCAATAAAATGCAACCATCTACAATAAGTAATAACAATCATCTATTTACAGAGATATTAATCCCAGAAAAAAAAATACAACAACTACAAGATGCAGAATATGTTGGTAAAATTAAAACTCAACAAAAATTATCTATTAGAAATAATGTTGAAAAATACGTTACTCAAAAATATTTTTCTGGCTTAGTATATCGTTATGATTCAAGAGATTTACAGCAAATAAAAGCTAGCAACGGATTTTACCCTAGAGTTAGAAGAAAGTTAGATGATCCTGTATTATTTAAAGATGTATGGCAGTTTACTGGATTGTATGATCTCATTATAATAACCTCTAGAGATGTAGAAGGAGTTATTGCAACTTCAAAGCATATTACTGATTTTAATATCGGAATGACCTCTCCTACAGATTACAAATATATGATTGATACACAAGTAAATTCTAATTATGGTTTAGATCCAGATG
Organism: Candidatus Gorgonimonas leptogorgiae; assembly: GCA_929200515.1. Taxonomy (GTDB): domain Bacteria; phylum Pseudomonadota; class Gammaproteobacteria; order Pseudomonadales; family Endozoicomonadaceae; genus CAKMZJ01. Next base: position 1,239 of record CAKNAD010000456.1, read on the forward strand.
CAATAGCTAACTTAAATCGAGAGAATTCTAAATATGAAGTTATTTTTGAGGATCCGCTTAGTATTAATAGCATTGTGGGATATTTTAAAAATAAGGATACTACAAAATTTTATGTAAATGATGAATACACTGGAAATTTTAGCTGGGACGCTGAAAATGTAGTTGAAAACTATAATCAACAGATAGAAACAGCTAAATATAAAGCTCAAAGTAGAGCTAAATGTGTTATTTTATAGATTACTAATACATACCTTCTCTTTGAAGGTGTAGCTAAGAGCTTATAATCCCTTTCTGAAAACCTGCATTCTTGCGTTATTTTCCTTGAATTAAATCTTTTTATTAATCTCTGAAAAAATTCATCTTCAAATAGAAGGTGTATATACACGTGGCAGTTGGAAATGCTAGGTTTCAAGGCTAAAGAAAAGATCTAATTCGAGGCAAAATGCTACCCGAATGCAAGTGCATTTCAAAGCGTTTTAACGATGAAGTAGATTTTTTTAATAGCCCCCAGAGGGCAAGGCTTCTAAG
>CAKNAD010000457.1 GCA_929200515.1 Candidatus Gorgonimonas leptogorgiae
GCTAAGAGATTATGGGTGTATTGCTTCATGAAACTGTCCGAAGTATTGATTAGTATAATAATAAAAAACTATTGTCAATAAGTACCTAGATTTTACTTGAAAATGCATAATTTTTTATTTATTTGGATACAACATATTTTTATGTTACAATCGCTTCTCTGTATTATTTAAAGGATTACATACAAGGAAGTAGTAATATGCACACATCAAATGCAATACATAATCCATTTGGTTGTCTCCCGGCATTTTTACCAAAAACATCAGCTAATTATACTGAAAAACATCAAGAAACAGTAGCTTTCTTACCATCTGCAAATACATCTATAGCAAGTGAAAAATTACTTTACGATCGTGATGCTACAGCAATTGAGGTAACTACTTTTTTACGTCAGCAGGCTAAATCAAAATTACAACCTATTCTAGGTGCTGAGAACCTACAAGTTATAAAGAACCATCAACAAACAGATGAGTTACCAATAGAAATAAAATGCCTTAAACGGTTGCAAGAGGCAATAAAAAATTCTTTTATAGATTTAAAAATAGATGAGTATGATACAATTTATATGGGATTTTCTTTCCGCAAAAATAAATTACAAAAAATATGGGATAACAATAAGATTGATGAAATTATTGCATCACAAAAAACAACATTAACTGATGAAGAAAAATATAGAATAATAAAAATTAAAGAAAGTTTTTTAGATGTTTCAGATGATTTTAATACTTTATTTCGGATGGTAAAAAATATTTTCAATAATACCGGATTAAGTAATAATATGGATGATTTTGAGTTGCTATCTTTTTTTATGTATTGGTATCAACAACATGCTGGAAGTTCATTTAAGGACGAAAATTCTTTTAAATATCATCATATCTATATATTATTAATTGTTATGCTAAAATCTTTAGATATTGATCCGCATATAATTTTTAATTTAAATAAACAACAAGCTTCTAAGTTCAAACTGTCTTGTGATTTATTAAGTGATATTTTAGTAACTAATTTTATTTTTAACATCACAAAAAAAAATGATGATATATTATTTAGACTAGATACTTTATTATTAAACTCATTATATACTCTATGGGTTAGTTTCTTTACTAGTGATATAAATGATGGTATTGAGTTTTTAAAAACTAGTACGGTATGTATAGAAAAAGAACAATTTAGTTTAATTTTTGCAAAATATATTGCAGATATTATACAGGATAAAATAAAACCTACTGAACAAAAAGAAGCTTCTTGCATAAACCAACAAAACTTCATACAGGATAAATTTTATATTTCAAAAGAAAAGCTATATATAGGAGACGAAATAGAATTTCGTTATTATGATAGTGATGAAATGTCAAAAAAGCAATACTCTACAGTGGCATCTAAATGGATACAAGAATTAAAGATAATTCTTCAAAAAGATAATATAACAGATTATAATATAGAATGTATTGAATGTATTGATACCATAAAATATAAAATAACTATTGGAGATTGGAGTTATTGTTTATTTTTTGATATAAATGCACCTGAGGTTACCACACAACCATATAGAGTAGAAGATAAATTTTGCATTACAGAAAATGGGCAAGCCAAATTATATAAAACAGCAGAGTTAGATGATAAATATATTTTCACTATTTCTAAACACTTAAATCTTAAGCCTAGAGGTTGTCATAAGCATTTTGATGTTAGAGCATTTGAAGGCAATACTGAATTGCTAATGAGGTTATTGTTAATGGTGCAAAATCATCCTGAACTACCTA
>CAKNAD010000458.1 GCA_929200515.1 Candidatus Gorgonimonas leptogorgiae
ATTAAACCATTTTACTTAGCCCTGAAAACTAGCATTTTCATCTGCCACGTGTATATACACATGGTAGTTGGAGATAATGGTTTTCAGCAAGTGATTATAAGTTCTTAGCTAGGGCAGTGTTTTGCCTTGAATTAAACCATTTTACTTAGCTTTGAAACCTAGCATTCTCATCTACCATGTATATGTTAAAAACAGGGCTTGGATTTACAAAAAATATAGATTGCTGGCTAAAATGCGTATTTTGAACACAAATTATCAAGCTACTCAATAAAACACAAAGTAATTAGCTACAAAATTTAAATTATACATAAAAAATCTTCGTGTTTTTATTAAAATACGTAACTTGAGCTACTAAAAAGAATATTTTTTTCATTACTTTAAGGTATTATTATGATTAATCAAACTGGGCATAACACTAATTTTGTTTTAACTAACAATTATGTAAAACAAAATGAAAATGAAGATCAAAAAAAAGCAACCACAAAAATAAGCATTGCACCAGAATCTGAAATATTAGCATCTAATCTAGATACCACTAACACATCTATATTTACTAATAAAAAATTTAAATCTGATTTAACTCAACGTATCATAGAAACAGATAATACTGATTTAATTGATATAATTAATCAAAAAACCAAAGATGAAATCGCTAATAGTCCAGAATGTACAGTATATTTTATACCATATATGCAAAATACAAATACTCAAGTGCGCTTTACTGAAGCTGCAAAAGATAACTTTTATAAAGAAGGATTTTCTAAAGCGGAAATAGATGATGCTATCAAAACTAGTAATGAAACATATACTTCTGATACTTTTAAACAAAAATATGATTCGCGTTATTACGTTAATAACCTAAAAATAAACAACCACATAAAAAAAGCATCATTACCTATCTCTGACTTTTTTGAGTTTTGTTACATTCAAAGCGAAAAATGGGAAAAAGTAAATAGAGTAAAGAGCTCCGTGATCAATGAAGTAATGTTGCATCCTAGATACATCAGAATCAGTAATGATGAATATAATCAAAAGCTAACTACCGATAAGAAAAAATTTATTAATGATAGAGTTTCTCAATATTTATCCGCAATTACTGACATTTTAAGCAAAGAGTTATATAGCAACAAAAGCCCTCAAGAAAAAATAAAAAACTTACAAGGGATTATATCTCTAGATGATGCATGGTTATCAAATGATAGCTTACAAGAAGAAGCACATCTTCAACCTAGTTTAACTGATATAATAAGTCAAAAAACCAACGATGAAATAGCTAATAGCCCAAAATGTACAGTATATTTTATACCATTTATGCAAAATACAAATACACAAGTGCGCTTTACTGAAGTTGCAAAAGATAATTTTTATAAAGCAGGATTTTCTAAGGCGGAGGTAGATGATGCAATCAAAACTAGTAGTAAAAGATATACTTCTGATGCTTTTAAATACAACTATGATTCGCATTATTACGTTAATAATCTAAAAATAAACAACTATATAAAAAAATCATCATTACCTATCTCTGACTTTTTTGAGTTTTCTTATATTCAAAGCGAAAACTGGGAAAAAGTAAATAGAGTAGACAGCTCCGTGATCAATGAAGTAATGTTGAATCCTAGATACATCAGAATCAGCAATGATGATTATAATCAAGAGCTAAAGACCGATAAGAAAAAATTTATTAATGATAAAGTTTTTCAATATTTATTTACAACTATTAACTCTATTAGAAAAGATTTGTATAGCAATAAAAG
>CAKNAD010000459.1 GCA_929200515.1 Candidatus Gorgonimonas leptogorgiae
CCGTGCACCCCTGTTGTAGCTACTGCTTCCATGCTATATACCTTTGATTAAATTTATTTATGAAATTGGTAATTATACCAAAGTTTACATTTAAAAGCTATCCTTAAGCTGTTTTTAATGCGGTTTAAGCATACTGCTAACAAATATTTTAGCTAATAATAAATTTTACCTGTGTAGGTCAATATTAGTAGTTATGATTTAATGATGCAGGATGTACAGTCGATGCTGGAGTTATTACGCTTTCGAATAACTAATTATCTTTTTCTGTAATTTTTGAATTAACTATTTTAATTACTAGCTAGAGCGTCATTCATATAATCATTGCACCAAGAAGATAAAGTAAAGTTGTAATTACTTATACTTTTTTTAGGTGTAACAGAAAATTGTCAATAAGAGTCTCTTTAAGTAGCGTACTTATCAGAAACGTCTTTCTCTAAAGCATATTGAAAATCACTATTGTTTTCTGCTAATTCTCGTGCTAGTTCTAATAGCTCTTTATCATCATCTATATTTTGGGATGTAGCAGATGGTTGAACATCAGTAGTTATTAGTTCTTTATTACCTGTAGTTGGAGTATCATCAACACTATTATACTCTGTAATGCTAAGCATACCATCGTCCCAAGAGCCACTTATACTGATAAATGAATCAGACTGAGGATATCCACTTTCTGAAGGATTAAACATAGCTTTTTTTGCATTAGATTCTTCTTCATGTGTAGCAGGGGAATGAGAACGTTTTCTTGTTGAATCCATGTTATTTGTAGTTGTGTTAGTAGCACTGGTATTATTTTGTGCTTCCTGCATTGATTTATATAAGTGATATGCCATACAAAATTGATCCGGTGTATATCCTATTATTTCATAATGAAAGCTTCGATAATGCGACCTAACAGCTATATAAGTAGAAAAGGCTTGCGTGCAATCAGGGTAATAGCATTGAAAATAGTCATTATGGTTAAAATGATTTACATGATCTTTTCTGTCTGCTGCTGTATCAAACTCTTTATAACATATATTACATTTTTTTATTACTGGTGCATTTGTAGGATTTTTATAATATAATAAGTTTCCCTCTTTAAATACAATGTTTGTTAGTTGGTGACAGTTCTTAAGGTGCAATTGAAAATTACGTGTGCTTTTAAACTCAACTCCATTTTGACATATATGACAATAATAAACTCTAATTCGCTGATAAACAATAGAAAATTCTTTATCTTTTCTCTGATCATATCCCAATATACCATGAGCTTCTTCACAATGTTTTTTAATGTTACATTTCGCTGAGAAAATACCCGTACACCCATATGCGAGGCAGGCATAAGATTTTATATTTTTATGGGGAGCACTCAAAGTTTTTTCCTTTAATTTATTATCTGTATCAACTATAACTATATTGGAGGAAATTTTTGATAACTTTTTAAGAAGAAAACGTGTCATATCATTAGCTAGTGATGAAGAGCCAGAAACTCCTATACCTACCGCTTCCATAATCTACTCCTTTAGTAAATATTAATCATAAATCCTATAATTCTATCAAAGCTTACATTTAAAAGATATTCTTAAGCTGTTTTTAATGCGATTAAATCACATCACGAGCAAATACTTTAGCTAATAATTCACCTGTGTTTAGGTCAATATTAGTAGTTATGATTTAATGATGCAGAATGTACAGTCGATGCTAGAGTTATTACGCTTTCGAATAACTAATTATCTTTTTCTGTAATTTTTGAATTAAC
>CAKNAD010000460.1 GCA_929200515.1 Candidatus Gorgonimonas leptogorgiae
CTAAATCTGCAAAACACTGCCTTGGCTAAAAACTTATAATCACTTGCTGAAAACTTGCATTTCCAACTGCCACGTGTATATACAAGTTAATTTGGCATTTGCTGTTTGAAGTCTTCAATATTAGGTAAAGTTATTTTATCATTTGTTATATCTATTGTGTACACCTTTCTTATTGCTGCAATATCATTTGTTATATTACAATGTTTAACTTTATATTGGTCTAACATATTTTGAGTATCAATATATTGTTGTTCAATAGGCCCTATTGTTTTTTTTAGTACTGGTCTTGAACCTATATCTGAGAATATATGGCGTATTATTGTGTTATGGGATACAAATTGTTCTGGTATATTTGACAATAATGTTTCAACTGCACATAAGCTACCATCTTTATTTTTTTTAAAGGTTTTTAAAGCTTCTATTAACATCGTGCTATGTCTTGTAGATTTAATATTCATTTCCGATGTATAATTTAAGATTTTTGCACCAGTTAAATACATTTTAAGAGATTGCATTTTTTCATCGAAATTTTGTTCATAGTTTTTAGTCTCTGCTATTAGTTTTTTTTCATCAGCTCTTTTGTTTGCATTTTTTTCGATATCTACTGCTAATTTAGTAGTAGATAGTTGACCTTCATATTTTTCTATGTTTTTAGCAAGAATGCTTACTGTTTTTAACTTGTGTTCTAAGGTTATTTTTAGGTTGTCTCTTACTAATTTCACTTCACGCTCTGTTACAGGTTTTTGGCTTTTATCTTTATTTATACCCCATAATGCACTAGAAGTAACAGCTATACCTGCTATGAAACCCGTTATAGGATGAGAATATAGAGCACCCACGAAGCCGCCTACAACACTAGCAGATACTACCGCTATACTACTTTTAAACCTATTGTATTTTGTACCATATACTGAATCATAATACAAAAAATTATCTTGTATATTATTAATTGCTGTATTAAATAATGATGTATCCATCGGTAAGCTCCATATTTATTTGTTATTAAGCATTTAAGTATTATTTATATAATATTTATGCTTGTAAACATGGACAGCAAATTTTTTAATAAGTTCTTTTTTGTATATAGATAAGAATTCTAGTTATCGATATAAAAAACTTGATTAGTTTTTATAATAGGCAAAGGCTTTTGTTCGCCTTCTGGAGTAATTTGTAATTCAAAATTAAAGTGTTCTTTATCGGTAATTTTCATTTCTGCCAAGTAATATATAGCATTATCTTCGATGACTTCTCGGAATACTAATTTAGCTTTTTGCGATAGTAAATTAGTTTTAGTACCAGTAACTTTTGCCTTTATTGCGTAATCTTTACATTTTGCAAATTTTGTTTTTTGTGAAGATAATTCTGAATTATCAACTTTGTGTACTGATATATTAACCACGGCATATTTACCAGACCTAGTAATATTATAAGCTTTAGCAATTTCTGGACTTAAAAAAGTAGTGTTAAACGTACTAAAGTGAATTTTATAGTTTTTAAAAATAAAGGGGCCAGTATTTTTAGTAGTCGCTTCTGGAATTCTATCTACAATAGTTTGAGATCCTGCAATAGCAATATTACAATTAATTACTAGGATAAAAAGTAAAATGTTATAAAATTGTTTAACTGTTAGATTCATAAGTGTAATATTTGTATGTTAGTTGATATCTTCTTAATATACACGTGGCAGATGAAAATGCTAGGTTTCAGGGCTAAAGAAAAAGATCT
>CAKNAD010000461.1 GCA_929200515.1 Candidatus Gorgonimonas leptogorgiae
TAGAACATCGAATTAAGTTAATTGGTAGAGGCCACAGCCTATTGAGCTGACTGATTGTTAAATTTTTTGTATATGGTATTACAATACCTCCTGTCCTTAAGGTACTAATAGCATCATAATCCTTATTAGAAAAAGAAGTATTTTTTAAGCTAAATACTTCGCTGCTATATATTTTATTCATGGCTTCTTCAAAATCAGTACTATTTTCTAGCATTGTAGACCAAGGTAGATTTTGAATATCCATTAAAGTGCAAGATGATTTAAAGTTATCAATAATTTTACCGTAGCTACCTATTTTAATAGAAACATGATAATAACCTCTAGATTTTAAGTCTTCTATTAAACTATTTTTTTTTGATACATCGCATAAAGATAAGAGCTTAAAATTGTATTCTAAAAATGATAAAACAGTAAGAATTTTATAAGTTATTATGAGAGATTTTTTATATGGATAATTAGGCGATAAAAAATTTAGCTCTGCGATTATATCAGTTAAAACTTGTTTTTCTGTTTTTGTTAGATCATACAGCTGTAATGCATTATCTAAACAAATGTTTAATTGAAATGCTGTTATTTGCATACAGGGCATAGGATATTCATTTAGATTATTTTGAATTTTCCTTTGTAAATTTAAAATATCTTCTAGTGGCATGCTGAGTAAATCATTTACGAAATTTTCGTTGCTTGTATCATTTCTTACAATATCAGAAGAGCTTAAAAGAACAGGATTATATTGACTATTGTTTTGTTGTGATGTTATTTGCCTAGTGTTTATTGCTTGCCTAGGTTCATCAAAGTTAGTATCAGTTATTCTTGAAGAATGATTAATTCTACTTTGATTATCTTGTGCTATTGCTTGTTCATATGTTGGTGGTGGAGCTATTCTATTAGGATAATTCATTTTTTATGTTTCTTATAATAAAGGTATAAATATTTTTGTTTTTGCTATGCAATTAATTTTTACTAGCTTTTTTATAGATCCTTTTTTAGTAAATAAGTTCCCTAAAATATTTTTATAGATATCTATCTGTTGTTTGTTTGCATCTTTTGTTTTTTTCTAAAACTAATTGTAGTATATCAATCTTAGCATTTCATCTGCCATGGGTATACACGTGGCAGATGGAAATGCTAGGCTTCTAATCTTTTATTCTGCATTAGTATTTTTTGTTTTGGTCAACACTAATGCCTTGTCTAAAAACATCTAATCACTTGCTAAAAAACTGCATCTTCATCTATTATAGGTGTATATTTTTCTTATTCAATAAAGATGTTTAAGTTTTTTAAATTGTTTAATTGTTGCTTTGATTATTTTTTTTGGATCGTCTTCACAACGACTACAATTTTTATAACATTCCAGCCATTTTTGCTCTTTTTCATGCATACTAAATTTATGAAGAGAAGACGGTATTGCTTCTCTGATTTCAGGATGTTGGTTATCTAAATCTAATAAAATATTTACTATCTTGCTTGGGTTAATGCCATTTTCTATAAGTTTTTTTTGATTTTCTCTTACAATAATAGCAATTTTTTGTCTTTCTGCTACGGGATTAGATGTGTCTATATTAATTAACTTACTGTCTTCTTTAGGATTAAGTTTAACCACTTCTGTATTACGTATTCCTTCGATAATTTCATTTTCTATTAAATATAATGAAACATTGAGTGAATAATCATTTAAATATGTTTTTAATTTAAATAAAAACCAGGCAGCATTTTTTATATCT
>CAKNAD010000462.1 GCA_929200515.1 Candidatus Gorgonimonas leptogorgiae
GTTTTGGACGTGATGATATAGTAGAATTCTTACTTGATCATGGTGCTGATATCTATATGACTAATTGCAACAATGAAACTCCTCTCCATATCGCAGCATATTTTGGTCATAAAACAATAGTTAACCGTTTGCTTGATTATGATATCGATGTTAATCATATATCTAATCAAGGATATGGCTTTACCCCATTATATTATGCTGCTAACTATGGCTATACAGAAATAGCTGAATCTTTAATTAAATGTGGTGCTAAAATTAATATTTACTGTGGAATACGAGGAACTACTCCGTTATGTAGCGCTACTCTTCAAGGCAATTTAGCTATGGTTGAGTTATTATTAAAATCGGGCGCTAATACGAATATGCATGACAAATATAATTTGCATCCAATTGAAATTGCTTGTACAAATGGATATGCAGAGATAGTTCAGCTGTTACTTCATAATGGTGCTGATATTTCAGAAGATATATACAGAGAGTGCATACAAGTAACAGAATATAAATATCGTGATATAGGCGACATAATAAAGACTTGTAGCAAAAATCGAATCAAGCTAGCACAACAAAATACTCCTGAAAAAAAAAATAAATACCAAGAGGCTCCTATTGTCTCAGCTTGCAGAAATGGAAACGTAGAATGGTTTAGAGAAATAACAGAATATCAGCCTTATGCAATTTATAGCACCCATAAAACTGGTAAGAGTATTGACGTAAAACATAAAAAAACACTATTGTATACAGCATGTAAATACGGCCATGAACAGATAGTTGACTTATTAATTAATATGGGTGTTGATGTAAACATGTGCTTATCTGCTAAAAGAAATCCTCTATATATTGCTTCTTCAAAAGGATATCACAAAATAGTTGAAAAACTACTTCAAAAGGGTATCGACATTAAAGAAATTGATAACTGCATAGCCGCTGCTGACAAAAACAAGCATTATATTACTGTTAACATTTTAAAAATTGCTAAAGAAAATAGCGAGAAGGAGAAAAAATTTCCCGACAATCCTGAACGTTATGCTTTTGATAATTTAGCTTTTGTCAAAGGATAACAAAGTTTTTACGTAACTTCTAAAATGAATATACAGGTGGCAGTTGGCAGTACGAGTTTTCAGCAAGTCTTTTTGGCTTTTAAATTGCGTTACTACTTTTTAATCTAGTACGAATATAAATAGCCAAAGTACAGGTAGACATTTATTAAAAACACAAACTAAAATGAACTAATTAAAAATAAAAATATCTATTATATAAATAAGTTAACAAAGTAAGCTTAAATTTATATATTTAAAATATAAGCTTCACAAGAATAAAAAATATTGTGCTTTATTAAGAATATATTAAGAATACTCTATACGCCTTCAAATAGAAGATGTATATAACTATTAAAAGGCGATGACATGGTTAATTTACCTACAACTAAACAATATACCGAGCATCCTAAAGCTAGCTATTCTCAGGTAGTCTCATCAAAAAAACTCGATGCTATAAATAGTTTTACAACTAAAACATCTATCAAGCAGCCTAAAGCTAGCTATTCTCAGATGGTTTCATCCAAACCTAAAGCTAGCTATTCTCAGGTAGCCTCATCAAAAAAACTTGATGCTATGGATAGCATTACAACTAAACCATCTATCAAGCAGCCTAAAGCTAGCTATTCTCAGATGGTCTCATCAAATACAAAGCCACATCATGCTACAACAAAATTTACTCCTGTAAA
>CAKNAD010000463.1 GCA_929200515.1 Candidatus Gorgonimonas leptogorgiae
TATGCAATTCAAACAGAAAACAAGAATACTAAAGAAGATCATCACCACAATGATGAAGAAGCTGGATGCGTTATACAAAACTACGGTATAATTACTGCTGTAGACAAGCTTGTTTACAACAAGCACGAGGATTCATTTAAATTTACTAACCATCAGGGTGGTTATATAGAGAGTGCTAGTATAGATCTAGGTAAAAATGGGGTGTTGATTAATGAAGGTGAAATTAATTGTAAGTCTACTATGACCATAAATGGTGGATACTTTGATAATAAAGGCAAAGCTGTTATTCCTACTTTAAATGTTATATCTTCTAAATTAATATTACACCCAACAAAAACAACTCCAGATATAGATATTTCTGCAACTGCCACTTTTACTGATTCAACCGTGGCTTTAGATCCAAAAGCAAATTTTTTTAAGGATAAGGAATTATCTGCTGGACAGAAGAAAGAAATAATAATATTACAAGCAACTACATTAAATGGAACACCTAAAGTAGAATCAAATCATTTTCGGTTAACAATAGTTGGTGATCCAGACAATAGTGGTGATAATAATAAAACACTTTCTGTAGTGGTAAGCATCAAAAGTTTAACCTCGGTACTTGATGAAGTGAAAATTCCTCAAGAGCAAAAAAAGTTTGCTGAGCAATTAGCTAAAGATACTCCAGCTATGAACACTATTGCTAGTGTATATGGTTCTATAGATGAATTACACTCTGTAGAAAAAATCAAAGAATGCATTGCACAACTTAAGCCAGATACCACTAGTACCGAAACTAACGCCACAACTAATATTACTGGTAATTTACTTCAAGGAATTAGCGCTCGTGGTAGTAGCACTAATAGCGGATTAAACTCTGGTGATGGTATTAATAATTCAGATGTTTGGTGGCAATATTTAAAAAACCATGCAACTCAAGCTAGTGGCGATGATGCTTTAGGTTATAAAAGTACTACATCTGGACTGACACTTGGGTTTGATCATGATTTTAATAACATTAAAGCTGGTGTTGCCTTTAACTTTGCTAATGCAAAAATAAATTTTGAGCGTGATCAAGCTATTAATATTCTACAAAAAGCAGTAGCTGTATATGGCATCGTGCCACATAATAACTTTGTGGTTGGTGCTTCTGCTAGTTATAGCCATGCAAATAATGAAATAAGTCGGTTAAAAGGCGAGGCTGCTGTTAATGGCGAACATAAAGCAACTAGTATTAGTGGTCAGTTGTGGTTAGCAACAGAACATAAAGTTTTAACCTGTAGTCTGCAACCTAAAATTAGTTTACGTGGCTATAATGTAAATGTAGATACTTATACTTTAGCAAATCCTGATGCAACCATAACAGAAACTCATAGCAAGTTAGAAAAAAGCTCTGTTGCTTTAGGAGTGGGTGCTAGCATTGAAAAAACTATAGTTAACAATAATACTATGCTAACACCTAGATTAGCAGTAGATTATTTTCGTAATCTTAATGAAACTACTAAAGGTGGTGAAATTAACTTTGCAGGAGAAGAGTATTTAACTACAGGGACAATAATTAAACATAAGTTTGAATCGCAATCCGAGTTAGCGATACAACACAAGCAGTTTACTTTTAGCATCACTCATGTTTTTTCTAAAATGAAAGATTATCATGCTAATAGTATTTTCGCCAAAGTTAAATATAATTTTTAGCTACCGCACCGTAAACCATCGCCCTTTAGGGCGGTGATATAAGG
>CAKNAD010000464.1 GCA_929200515.1 Candidatus Gorgonimonas leptogorgiae
AAAAACTTATAATCACTTGCTGAAAACCCGCATTTCCAACTGCCACGTGTATATTAATTAAAAAGGGTAAACAGAATGCAAAATGAACGCTATGATGTAAAAATTCATAACAAAATACAAATAAGTAAAAACACTATACTACTTAATTTTAAATTTATAAATAATAAAGACTTTGAAGCATTTAATTTTATAGCTGGACAGTTTATTCAGATATTTTTTGTCATAGATGGCAAGGAGTATCGTCGTAGCTACAGCATAGCTAACTCACCAGAAAATTTTAAACAGGCTCATTCTTTAGAAATAGCTCTAAGTTTTGTAGAACATGGCAAGGCTTCAGAATTATTTGCTAAAGCTGAAATTGGCACTCGCATACAAATAAGAGGTCCTTTTGGTTTATTAACTTTACCTAAAGCTGTATCAGGAAATTTAATTTTTATTGGCACTGGTACTGGGCTAGCCCCATATAGATCAATGCTACAAAATTTAACAGCAGATTTTCTTAATAATCATTCTGCTACAATAGTTAGCGGTTTTCGTTATGAAAATGAGGCTATTTTTCAGCAAGAATTTAATAGCAATGACAATATAAAAAAGATTGTTTGTCTTAGTAGAGAAGTTAATATTAAATCGCAGCATGCTGTAAAAGGTCGTGTACAACATGCTATAAAATTGTTAGCTTTAAACCATAAAACAGATACCGTATATTTATGTGGCAATCCTAATATGATAGATGATTTATTGGTATACTTTAAAAGCTTAAATTTTACAAGTAAGCAAATCAAGAGAGAAAAATATATTTACTCAGGGCATTAAAAAATACATTCGTTTGTTTTAATTTTAACAATCACTATTTAGAATACTGTTAACTGTTGCAGGAGAAACTTTATATAGTTTGCTCAAATTTATTTTTTGCGCCGTCATTGGATCAATATCATGGCCTTCTAAAAGCCACTTAAATAAAAAGTTTGCATTATAAAGTGTCTTGCCATAACAAACGGTTGCATCTTCTAGTAGTTTATCATAAGTTATTGGACACTCTTTAGCCTTGTTGTAATTGTAGTTATCTGGAAGAAATTGTAAATTGTTTATTGCTGAAATTAATCTTTTATCTCGTTGGTAATCTTTAAATTGTTTTATAATAATTTGAGGTACATCTTTGTGTAAAATAAAATCCTCTAAAAAAAACATATAAAAAACAACTAACTCCATTAGTATAGATATATTAATGTTATTGAATATAGGATCTATAGGGATATTGCAACAATAGCAGGCGATAAGAGTAACAGAAATCTGATTGAAGCTAGCAACCACAGAGGTAATAAAAATGTTTTCAGGCAAGCATTGCTTTATAGCCCTACCACAAAATATTACATCATTAGCAATATTAGTTACAAAATTAGTAATACCATCTATAGTTGGAATATTTATATAAGAAGAAATATTAGAAAAATTCATTTAAAATCCCATTTATTATTTTTATTTACCAAAAATATTTAAGTTTTATCATTTATAATGACATACAACAATATTAATGCAAGATAAAGTATACACGTGGCAAATGAAAATGCGAGTTTTCAGCAAGTGATTGTAAGTTTTTAGCCAAGACAGTGTTTTGCAAATTTAGTGCCTACTAAATTAAGAAATACTAACGCAGGATAAAAGCTTAGAAGCCTTGTCCTTCGGGGCTATTAAAAAAATCTACTTCAT
>CAKNAD010000465.1 GCA_929200515.1 Candidatus Gorgonimonas leptogorgiae
GAAGCACTTGTTTAATCAAGAAGCCCCGTCCTTTAGGTCGGGGAGCATGTCACAGAGCCATATTTATACACATGGTATATCTGATGTATCATGATGCTTAGTATTTGTATCTACTTCACACCATGAATCTAGTTTATCTTCCATGTCGCCGTTTGGTGCTATACCGTAGACAACGCCATGGGTAAAAAAAGGTTTATTTTCTTCAGGCGATTCTAATAAGTTATTTATGTCAACTGGTTTACTATATTCTTTAGGATCTTCATAACTGTAAAATACGTCGGAAGTTATCCAATATTTACTACAACAAAATTCTATTAATTTAGGTGCTCTTTCTAACATTAGATCATACCCTAAAAAATATAGATCAATTTTACTTGATGACCTTAGTCGTTCAATATTTCCTGACTCAATAAGATAATTACGTGCTGTTTCTAAAATTGTTTCATAATTACCTAGGCACGCTTGTTTATAATTGAAGTGTATGCAGGTATATGCTTTGCGGTAACTAAGTGGGCCTGTTAAACCCATAGTTAAATTTTTTCGCATATTTACTTCCTTGCCAGATGAATTAATATATTTTTGAAGCGATCTTTGTTGGTGCCATGTTATATTTAATTGTTTATCTGTAGAATAATATTGATCGCTATAAGTCTTATTGTAAGTTGCATGTTGCTCACATATAAACATCAATAAATTTTTAATATTCCAATCATTTGGTGCTGCAATCATTATATTATTAGATAACTTGCCGTTTTTATAGTAAACTCCAATACCATGTTCACTTGTTAAACAAGATTCTGGTATTTTATCAATTACTGCTACATCAACATCTAGATATATACCACCTAAATTTACCGCAAAAAGGCGTAATATATCAGAAGCACAAGCATAATTTCTAAATGGTCCATATAAGTTTCTTGTTACTAATCCTTCTAAATATAGTTTAATTTTATGATTAGCTATATTTTGATTTCTTGAATCTTTAAATAATTCAGAGTAATGCTCTACCCTGATTTTACTATCTTTATTACTATTTATTGCTAACTGTCTTAATATTAGATCATCTGATTTTTCAGCGTTATACATTGAGTCTAAAATTCTTTTAGGATTATCTGTCCATAAGGTTATTTTAAAACTATTAAGACTTTTTTGAGAGCAATTAGTTTGATGCATTCTATATATATTACGTAATGCACTATCCGGTATACGCTTTTCACCTACCCAGATATAATGTATTATTTTTGGCACATTAAATGCTGAGGCTACTGTTTTAGGACGATTCCAATCTATTGATAAATTTGTAGGAGGGTTAACAAAATGATTTTTTAATAAACCTTGTGCTCGTTTGGTATTTAACATTATTAACATCCGATGTTATAAAGAATCTTTAAATGACAATCACTAAATTTAATTTCAGGTGATTATCAAAATTAGCTACTATGTTGACTTTGTAGATGATTTTACGGTATCATATCCCACTTCTTACTAAGAATTATTGTAGTATAACAAAAAATATATCCTTCATCAAGTTAGACTTTCATCCTTGCTTCATTATACGGATATTTTTTTAAAGGATATTAAATATGTGTTTACCAGAAATTGCTACTTCTTTTAGTTCATTACAAAGCAATAACCACTTATATAAAGATGATAAAAAAACTGAAAATATAAAAAACGTAAATATCATCTATAATAAG
>CAKNAD010000466.1 GCA_929200515.1 Candidatus Gorgonimonas leptogorgiae
GCAACATCTTCTAAACCAACATAGCGTCCTGGAGTAAGCACGTAGTCTAACTCTTTAACCTTAGCTATACTCGCTGCATTACAAAAACCTGCTATATCTTGATAACTGCCATTTAAATTACGCCAATGGTGATAAGTATCAGCAATTTTATTAATATGTTCTGCAGTCAAACGACGATTTCTACGATTAATTAATTCGCCTAAATTACGGGCATCGATAAATAAAATTTCATTGCTACGATCTCGATATTTAGCTGTTGCTTTGCGGTTACGATTAACAAACCACAAACAAGCAGGAATTTGAGTATTTAAAAATAATTTAGTAGGTAAGTTAACAATGCAATCAATCAAGTTCGCTTCTACTAAAGCTTTGCGGATATCGCCTTCGCTACTAGTATTAGAAGTTAACGCTCCTTTGGCTAATACAAAACCTGCTTGCCCGGTTGGCGACAAATGATAAATAAAATGTTGAATCCAAGCATAATTAGCATTACCTGCTGGTGGTATACCGTATTGCCAACGACCATCTTCTTGAAGTTCTTCACCGCTCCACTCGCTAACATTAAATGGTGGGTTAGCGATTAGATGATCTGCTTTTAAATCTCTATGAGCATTATTTAAAAACGAACCTTGATTATTCCACTTAACATTAGTGCTATCTACTCCATGAATAGCAAGATTCATTTTTGCTAATTTCCAAGTGGTTTGGTTAGATTCTTGCCCGTAAACAGAAATATCCGTTATGTTACCTTGATGCGCAGTAACAAATTTTTCTGATTGAATAAACATACCACCAGAGCCACAACAAGGGTCAAACACTCTACCTTGGTAGGGTTCAAGCATAGTAACTAATAATTCCACTACCGATTTTGGCGTATAAAACTGACCACCGTTTTTGCCTTCTGCTAATGCAAATTGCCCTAAAAAATATTCAAAAACATGGCCGAGAACATCGGCGCTTCTATCTTTAGTAGTTTGTAAATCGATATTACTAACTAAATCTATTAATTCACCAATGCTAGCAGGATCGATATTTTTTTTAGCATAAACTTTGGGTAATATGCCTTTTAAACTAAGGTTTTCTTTTTCAATAACATCCATCGCACTATCTAAAATAGTACCGATAGATTTATTTTGTTCGGTATTTTTGGCGCTATCTTGTAATAGTTTCCACCTAGCAGCCGGGGGCACAAAAAAAATATTTTCTGCTAGATATTCGTCTTTATCTTCAGGATCGGCGTTGTCTTCGGTTTGTAACTTTTGATATAAAGATTCAAAAGCACTAGAAATATACTTTAAAAAAATCAGCCCTAAAACTACGTATTTATATTCAGAGGCATCGATATTTTTACGTAAAGTATCGGCTACACTCCATAGCTGTTGCTCAAGGCTTTGGCTGGTTTTTGCTTTAGGTTTACGAGGTTTTTTGGTGGTCATGTTGTGGTCTTGATAGGTTATAAATAGATAAGTTTAAATGATGATCAGATTATAAAAGAAAATAGATATTAAGAAAAGTAAAAATTAGTTTAGCTGCATTATTAAAGTTTGCTTAATCGGGAGTTTCTGAAAAAAATATATAATTCTTTAAATACAAATATTTTTATGTTACAATCGCTTCCTTATATTATTTGAAGTATCAAATACAAGGAAGTAGTAATATGCACACATCAAATGCAATACATAATCCATTTGGTT
>CAKNAD010000467.1 GCA_929200515.1 Candidatus Gorgonimonas leptogorgiae
AGCATTTAGTGAAAATAGTAGATATTTATTTGTGTATTTAAAAACAGGGATACTTAATGTCTATGATTGTAATCAAGCTTGGCATAAAATTGCAGAAGTGGAAGGAACGACAACTTTTCCTGTTGATATAAGTGAAATCACGAATAAAAATGAAGATGAATCTATAAATTACGATAGATATAAAAATAAGAAATTAATGGTTTTTATTGAGGGTAAAAAATTAATTATAAAACATGAAGCTATTAAAGGTAAAACTAATGATACATTTTATTATGAAAATTTCTCTAATAAATTAATTACAGCACGCTTTATTCCTGAAACTAAAGACACACTTATATTCGATTCAGCTGGAAATATTCACCTTGCAAAATACGACAACATAGTTAGCTCAAATTGTTCTGTTAGAAGGTATTATTCAACAAAAACACCATATACAATATCAAATGTATATTTTGATTCTACGGATAATACAAAGCTAAATGTTTTAGCAGAAAAAAAAGCTACTTCGCTACTAAAAAAAACATGGAAAACAACCAATTATGATTGTGCTTGTTTGGGGACAATAGTTGCACCTATTATTTACTGTATAGTATCTGGAGAATTATTTTGTTGTTCAGGGGCGTGTTGGCTTACAGCATTATATGGCTGTATGGGGGGCGTAATTTTTGACTGGGGTGATGGTTTTATAGATAAAAGCTATTTTAATAATTTCATAGCTTGCATGGATATAAAAAAAGTCATCACGCCCGGCAATTATATAGAGCAAAAAGCATTACATACAATTCAAGAACCTATTGATCGCGTATAAACTTACTCATGACACGTAAGTACTAACATGCTCTTTAAATGCTGTTAATCTTAAAAAGTATAACCTTCAATAATATGTAATACTTTGTCGATAAATTTTCCTTGTTTACCTTCTATGTTTACACGTAAATACTCTGGAATAAACTGCTGAAACTCTTCTTTTGATGTTGGTAAGTGTTCGATTAAAGCTTCAATCATCGCTGGCCGTAGTAGTTTTTTATTAGGGTCGGTATTGGGAAGTTCTAGAGATATTATCTCGGCATCAAAATTTTCAAGAGCTTGTTGCAAAGATATGCTAGAGTCAACAAATTTTTCACTTTCAATAATAGTTTGTTGTTCTGCTGCAATAATTGCAGTTACTTCATCTGCTTCTGGCTTAACATCAATTATTTGGCTCTCTGGAGTTTTTAATTGATGTAAAATACTGACTATGCGTTTTATTTGGGCTTTAGGGTTATAAAACCAATCGGTTGACCATATACGTTCAATTCTCCAACCTAAATCTTCTAAAATATTTTGTCTTAAAATATCACGATCTCTAGCTGATTTTGCTGAATGATAACTAGCACCATCACATTCGATACCTAAAATAAATTTATCTGGTTGGTTTGGGTCTCTTACTGCTAAATCGATAAAATAGCCTTTAACACCTAGTTGTGGTTCTACATCAAAACCTGCTTGTTGTAATTGTTGCATTACCGATATTTCAAAATCACTATCTGGTTCACGATTTGTTAGTTTATATTGTTTAGGTAACTTCCCAGTTGCTGCATAGTCTAAAAAGTTTTTCAGGGCGATAACGCCAGTGCTAGATTTTTCTGATAGTCTAATATCACTAGCTTGCATCGAGCTAAAAATATGCATGCGTTTTTTAGATCTTGT
>CAKNAD010000468.1 GCA_929200515.1 Candidatus Gorgonimonas leptogorgiae
TAAAATTTTTCATAAAATAGAGGAAAATGAAAGAAGAGCAGCTATAATTTATTTTTATGAGCAAAAAAGTAAAGTATTGCAAATAGCAGAAACATAAATAGAATTATAAGTATATATCTTACAAGGCTGGATAACCTTATTAAATAGTTATAATTATATTTTAACATATGACACGGATTTGTGAACACTACCTTTTAACCGTTACATATGTAGTAGTTTAAACTTAACCTTACATTTCTACATTGCTATGTTTTATTCGTTCCTCGTATAGCTTTTCTGTATTATCATCTTTAATTTCTACACCTTGTTTTATTAGCTTTTCATATTGTTTTTTGCTTTCATCTTCTTGATCAGAAAGGATAATTTTTTTATGTACTAGTTGATAAAATATTTTATGCTGTTGTTTTTCTTTTTTATATTCAAGAAGTAACTTTAATTTTTTTCCTCTTTCGTTGTTATTTTCTGCAGCTTTAATGCTATTAATTGTTGCATCTGTTTCTTTATGTATAG
This sequence comes from Candidatus Gorgonimonas leptogorgiae, assembly GCA_929200515.1. Classification (GTDB taxonomy): domain Bacteria; phylum Pseudomonadota; class Gammaproteobacteria; order Pseudomonadales; family Endozoicomonadaceae; genus CAKMZJ01. Next base: position 511 of record CAKNAD010000468.1, read on the forward strand.
CAGTGATCGCTATGATTTAGACATTAAGAGATTCTATGGCTAATAACTATTGCTAATCATATATAAATATTCCTTAAACTCAGCTAATTCTATTTGAGGTAATTTTTTAGCATGCTCTTCTAAAGTTTGCTCTAGTTTTGTTAATGCTATTTTAGTATTTTCAAGTTGGTCTAGTGGTATGTACTTCATATTCTTGCTAAGTATATCTAAAAAAATATCTAAGGGCTGGCGGGGATTACGTGTGTACTGATCAGTTGGCGGTTCCTCTCTATCTATAGATAACTCCATTATTTGTATTCGTTGTACAAAGACATTTAACTCATATTGTAATTCAAATTTTAGTCCTTTTTTGTCTTGATACTCACCTAATAAGTTAGGATCAGCAACATTGAAAAGGTAATTTACAGTAGCTTGTGCAACACCTGCAGTATTGTTATCATGAACCGCTTCTGTTAACTCAGAGATAAATTTATTAACAATTGGATATTCTATCTGTTTTTGATGTTTTATAGGAGTTGGTTTAATTTTTTTTGCTATATCTACAGTAGCTTGAGCAACTAATACAGGAATAAGGAGAGGGCAAACCACAGATAATAACAATAAATATTTATATTGATGATTTTTATAACTCTTTAAAATAGTAGTTGTTTTGTTTTCTTATGTGTTTGTTTTTTCAGGTATATTTATATAGAAACTGTTATCAGTTAATGGTTCGATATCAACCATATGTTTGTTTATTGATTGATGGTTATTATCGATTTTGTCGCTAAAATTCACACGCTTAGATGTATTGACACATCCGCTTAATTGGTTATTTGTATAGATGCTCCTATTACTATGTTTAGTTTTTTGTGTGGAATCATCTTTTTGTATAGCTTCATCTTGTGTATCTTTTATTGAGTTAGAGCTTTTTTTTAAAATAGGTTTGGGGTGATTATTGATTGATTCTAGAATGGTAATCTTTTCCTTGATAAGTAGTTATAATTTTTACGATAACAAAATTAACCTATATAAAATCTTAACGTGATTACTATTCGCAGACCTTTCAAATTCCTTTATCTTTAAAGCACTTGGAAATGCACTGGCATCCGAGTAATATTTTGCCTTGAATTAAACCTTTTTAATAGCCCTGAAGGACAAGGATTCTAAGCTTTTAACCTGCGAAATACTGCCTTAGCT
>CAKNAD010000469.1 GCA_929200515.1 Candidatus Gorgonimonas leptogorgiae
ATTTAATATTTCTTTAGATAACCTTCTTAGCTATAGTTAGTAAGACTATTTATATTATTAATATACACTTAATAGGTCTATTAATTTCACATTATTATTGTATTTTAAGTTGTATTGTTATTTAGTGCAATTTTTTCTATATATTAAACTATTACATTATGCTACAACTAAAACTGGATAATATTCGTTTTTTATCCGTATCAGTTAAAGCACGATTAGAATTTACCGTATCTGTATAGCTACTCCAGCTACTTAGGGGGCTACATAATTGTTTTTTTTGTTGTATACTAAACTCCTTATGATTTAGAATAGCTTTAATATAGATAGTATTATATTTCTCAATTTCTAAATTTTTAAAGAAACCTAGTAATAATTTATGTTTTTTGCTAATTGATTCTGTCTGTTTAAAGTCATAACTATAATCAATTATTAGATATTGCTCAGCTAGTTCATGATTACCTTCTTCTAGTGCAAAAAGTAAGTAACGAGGTATCCGATCATAACCTTTTACCATATTAATGTTTACTTTTTCTTTAAGAATAAAATTAACATTAAATAATATCTCACGAACATAGCTATAAATTTCTTCATTGCTATATACTAATGGATCATATAACAATGATTGAATATATGATGTTTTTTTTAATAAAAGAAGATTTAGTTTTTGCTCAGATGTAAGACTATTATCTTTTAGCACAATTTGTATATATTTAATAGATTCTGCGTGAAATTTTAAGCTTTGCAAGCAACATAAATCAAAGCCAAATTTAGTTAATTCTTGGATAAATTCTATTTTTTGCCAAGCTTCAAAACCATTATAAGCTAACACAAGCTCAAAATATCTTATAACTATTGAACAAGAAGTTTTATTTATTTTCTGTAACCAACAAACTACGTCATTTTTAACCAACTCTAACTTTTTGTTGTTAGTCAAATCATTGTTGTTTAGTATAAAATTAACATAATTATTAATAACTTGATTATATTTATTATATTTAGTTGATAGTAGCAATAATAAAGGCTTACCGCTTATTGATTTTATTTGCAAGACAGCTATTTTTTCCGTAATATTTATTTCCTTACTATTTAAAATATTATTAATAAATTTATCAATAATTTCACAAAAAATATAATTATTATCAGATGTAGCTTCACTTAGTTTTTGAATAAATATTGTTTTTTGTGTAAAATTAAAATCATCAGAAGCTAGCACAAGTTTAAAATATTTGCTAATTTTTGAATATAAAAGCCACAATGGATCGTGCTTTAAGCAGAGAGCTACTTCTGTCTTAATTAACTCTAACTTTTGCTCCTTAGTGAAATCTATATTACCTAATATAAGGCTAACATAATTATCAATAAATTGATTATCTTTAGTTGACAGTAAAAACAATAAAAACTTACCGTTAGTTGCTTTTGTTTGAAGAATAGCTATTTTTTCTACAATACTTATTTGATTATTATTTAAAACATCAATGATAATTTTGGATGCAGCTGTATAGCCATCTTTATCATAGGCTAAACTTAAAAAATATTTGATTGTTTGTATTGGATTTGCTGTAGAAAAAAATATTTTAGAATCAATAATAAAGTTTTCATTTTCAAGTTTATCTTTAAATTTTTGTTTTAATAATGGTATGTCTTCAAGTACTAGTTGTATGTTGTCATTATCT
>CAKNAD010000470.1 GCA_929200515.1 Candidatus Gorgonimonas leptogorgiae
CTATTAATAAACCGCAGTTAGCCATAGTTGTAGTTATAGATGAACCAGCAAAAAATAGCTATTATGCATCTAAAGTTGTAGCTCCAATTTTTTCTACAATCGCCGAGGGAGCTATAAAAACTCTGAATATATTATATAAGCGATAATATCCTCTATATACACGTGGCAGTTGGAAATGCGAGTTTTCAGCAAGTGATTATAAGCATCAAAAACTAATAAAACACATAATTTTTTATTTATTTATACTATACTAATCAATGTGAGTTATTATTTTTTATAGGGAGGGTTATAGCGATGAGAGGGTCTGAACGAATATCTAGTGTGGCTTACAACAAAACAGGTGATGCTGCTACTAAAGATAGCACCACTAAGAGTGCTGATGCTGATAATGTCAGTATAAAGGGTACTAGTAAGATTAAAAAAGTAGCAAATTCACGTAGTATTTTTAGTAAAATTAAAAATGCACTGTCTAGAAAAAACAAGCCTTTATCTGACTTCAATGCCAATATAAAATCGGTTAAAAGTAAGGTAGTACATTCCCCAACAAAACTGGCATATAAAGAGAATAAAGAATCGACAAAAGAATATTTACAAAATCAAGGGTATAAAGGTACTGAATTAAAAAAAATAATGAACAGTTTAAAAAGCGTACCAAATGAATACTACTCTGATGCCGTAAGAGATATTCCCAAGAAAGAATTTCAACTTTTAGGTTATACTAGCCAAAAAGCAGTCTCTAGTGATTTTGATAGAGCCTTAACATTGCTGAAGGGTGCTAATTTTAGCAATCGAAATGCAAAAAGTGTTATTTCACATGTTAGAGCTGGTGCAGATAAAAAGAATTTTCGCGAATCTTTTAGGGAAATCATTGACATGATAGTGGATGATGCTATTGCCAAACAAAATCATCAACAAATAGGAGGTAAAAAGAAAGCAAGAAACTTTACACATGTAAAAGATATATTTGCATCTACAAACTCTATGAAAACAAATAAATCTGCGAAAACACAAGTTGAATTTTCAGATAAAAATCAAGTCATTGAGTCTGATAGTGCAGATACTCCTACCTTTATTTCCAAAGATGTTACAAGCAAACAAACACCAGATCTAGGGTCAACACCCAAAGAAACTAACTATAATCTTGATGATAGCATAGATAAATCACAACAAATAAAAGAAGATCTTGCTAAACTTGCTGAATATACTGCTGGTGATAGCACCGAAGAGATAGAACAGAAAAGATATAATGAATTAGCTGCATTATTAGAACCACTACCATTAAGTAATCAACTTGAAGTATTGTCAGTTTCAATATCAACAAAGATGAGAGGCACTCACGCTGATACGCTAGGTGCTTTTTTATATGCTATGCTTACTACTAGAAAAAAATCTCTACCAACACATAGTCAATATATTCATGAGATTGTAAAATATAAGTTTTCGGCTAATAACATTATGAATTCTTTAGTTAAAGCTAGATCTGAACTTACTGACAGTACTCAACAAGGATTAGATGTAATATACTTCGCAATCGATCAATTTAGAAAATATGAAATGGAAGCCAGTGAGAATAAAGACTTAGTAGACTTTTTATCACAATTATCGAAAGAAAAGGTAGAGGTTGTTCTTAGTGATAAGAATGTAGACGAATATCCAGAAGTAGCTGAAA
>CAKNAD010000471.1 GCA_929200515.1 Candidatus Gorgonimonas leptogorgiae
GAAAAGTTCTAAAGTGATTTAGAACCTTCGCCCTTTAGGGCGGAGTAGTTCAGTTAAACACTATGACAAATTACATATAATTTAAGGTTCTTTTTTTATGTCTTTATGGATAAACATAGCAGGTATGCTGTTATTATTGATAATAGCTGTATTATTTTCAAAAAATAAGAAGGCTATCAGCTTAAAGACTACGTTATCTGCATTTTGTTTGCAATTGCTTATAGGTGCTGCTGTTTTATACTTTCCAGAAGGTTATAAGGTATTATATAGCATATCACAAAGCGTATCTAAAGTTATTTCCTGTGCCGATGAGGGTATAAATTTTTTATTTGGTCCGCTATCTTCAGTAAAAATGTTTGATGTTTTTGGTAATTTAGGGTTTGTATTTGCCTTTAAGGTATTACCAGTTATTATTTTTTTATCATCCTTAATAAGTGTTTTATATCATTTAGGAATAATGCAATTGGTAATTAAAAGTTTAGGGGCTGTTTTATCATTAGTTTTAGGTACATCTAAACCCGAATCTATTTCAGCAGCCGCAAATATTTTTGTGGGTCATACCGAAGCACCGCTATTAGTTCGACCTTTTCTATCAAGAATGACAGAATCTGAATTGTTTGCAGTTATGTGTGGTGGCTTAGCATCTGTTGCAGGTGCAGCAATTGCAGGTTATTATGCAATGGGGATAAAATTAGAGTATTTAATTGCAGCCTCTTTTATGTCGGCACCAGGTGGCTTGCTATTTGCAAAGATAATAATCCCAGAAACTCAAAAACCTATAGAAAATCTGGCTAACTTAGAAGACATAGATAACGAAAAAGCAGTTAATTTAATAGATGCAGCAGCAGCTGGTGCAGCTTCTGGATTGAAAGTAGCGGTAACTATAGGAGCAATGTTGCTGGCATTTATTGGCTTAATAGCACTGTTAAATATTAGTATCGAAGCTGTAGGTTCTATTTTTGGTGTACAAGGATTAACAATTGAAAGTATTTTAGGATGGATTTTCTCGCCTTTAACTTATTTATTAGGTATGCCATGGAGTGAAGCACATATAGCTGGATCATTAATAGGGCAAAAACTTGTGCTTAATGAATTTGTAGCCTACTCAAAATTTGCTCAGCATTTATATGATGGTTCAATTGTTTTATCAGCTAAATCACAAATTATTATTTCATTTGCATTATGTGGGTTTGCTAATTTATCTTCTGTGGCTGTACTTTTAGGAGGGTTAGGGTCGCTAGCACCGAAGCGTAAACACGATATAGCTAGACTAGGAATGCGAGCAGTTTTAGCTGGAACTTTATCTAATTTAATGTCAGCAACTATTGCAGGATTGTTTTTCAGTCTCGGGGGCTTCTAGAATAGTTACCTAGATTTTTAGTTGGCAATATTGCCAACCTTTGTATTAGCTACTCACTTGGTTAAATTTTGCATCTACAGATAAATTACTTTCAGCTGTATTAAACAAGTGATTGCTCTGAGTGCAAGTTGTATGTAAATAATTTTGCTACTTTCCTGTTTATAGATTTTCAGCAAGTGATTATAAGCTAGAAAGTTTTTTTTTCAAATATTGGTTAAAAACAGATAATGATATTTCTAAAACATTTAAGACTCTGTTATTTGATCTTACAAAGAATTAAATTATTTAAAAATATATTATTTT
>CAKNAD010000472.1 GCA_929200515.1 Candidatus Gorgonimonas leptogorgiae
CAAGAAATTAACATCATTTAAAGAAAATATTCTAGAAGAAATGATTATATTTATTTTGCTTAATCAAGAAATATCTTGTGAAAATATTACTCAAATAAATACAAAGCATTACATAATTAAAACAGTTGCTCTTATTATAGCGGTATTTAATAGTGTTGGAATTTTAGCTATAGGTAATAACAATAAAATAAACGCCGGAATAATTCTCTCAACTCAATATTTAACTCCATTATACATCAGTTTAATGTACGATATAATCAACGATATATCGTATAAAAGTCAAAACGGCTATAAACATATTATAAAAAAAATAGTTAAAAATAAGAAACAATCCTTCATAATGTTTATTAAATTGGCTATTAGTGTTTACTTAGCATACTTAACCTCTACTATTGATATTAGATTATCTGGAGATGGTTATATATGGATAACATCACATTTAACAAATAACAAGAAGCATTTAAATATTGCTTATTATCTAGGTTATTTTAACAAGCTAATATTATCTATAGTTATATACAGTAGTATTTTTTGCTGTTTAATTGAAGATATTATGTATAAAACAAGTATCGGCTATTTACTGGGTATAGATCCTCCACCTATAAAAGATAAAGATGCTTTTATCAACAAAAAACATATTAAGCGCCTTACACACATAATAGATCCTAAAAATAGACAGATTTCTAGTCAGAGAGTATCTAATTACCTTAAAAAATACAATATTAATAATGCGTTTAGTATTGCAGGGATACAAAATATAATAATTAATAATTATTATGATAATAAAAGGCACAATTTATTATTAAACGTATTCTCTCTTATATTTGCAGGAGCTATATCAATGTTTTGTAGCTTAGCTTTTAAACAAGTTTTCTCTTCAAAAATAATGTTAAATAATTTTATAGTGGTTACAGGAAATAAGATTAATGAAACATTACACTTTACACTACAAAATGGTAAAACGTTTATCTGCAAAAATACAAAAGATTGCGTTAAAAATATCGATTTTAACAATATATACGTAAGTGAAAATCAGGCAAAATCTATTTTAGATCTAGAAAAAGAAGCTGATATTGCAGGTATTTTAAGTGGTATATCGATATCTAGTAGTGCAGCTTTTCTTGCAATATCTTTAACTTCTATTATTTTTAAAATATCGAAAGATTCCTTATTAAAAAAAGCTATTAAAAATATTTACTTCAGGAAAAGTAACATTATACCATATTTGTTTTGTTGTTCTGTCTTGCCTTCTTTATGTTTTTACAGCATGCACGTTGCATCATCTTATCCCGTAATAGAAAAAAATAACTTATTATTAAAAAACATAGGAAAAAAAACAATATTATCTGCTACACAATCTATAACAATTACGCTAATATGCATTCATATAGTAGCTAGTAGATATATGCCTATTCTCGCTGATGTACCAAGATTTATCAAATACTTAGTATGCAAAAAGTAATTACAAAGTATTATTCTACACACATATACAGGTGGCAGTTGGAAATGCGGGTTTTCAGCAAGTGATTATAAGTTTTTATCTAAGGCAGTATTTTGCAGGTTATACGCCTTTTACCTGAAAATATGTATCTTCAGGTAAAAGGTGTATAGTGTCGACTAAATCAAGAAATACTAACGCAAGATAAAAGCTTAGAAGCCTTGC
>CAKNAD010000473.1 GCA_929200515.1 Candidatus Gorgonimonas leptogorgiae
TTGATCTGTTGTTGAATTTTTTTGTTGTGTTTTGTTAGCAAAGCCTAGAGAACGAGATGATTTATTGCTAGAAGATAATGATTGAGGTGAAGCTTGTGGGTTTCTAGTGACATCGTCTTTTAATAATTGTTGATCTCTGTAACTAGCTTCACATTCAGCAGTAGTTTGCCAAGAATTTTGCTGTTGGGTTTGAAAAAAATCACCAGCATGCTGATAGGCTACATATTCAGCAGAATTTTGCCAAGGGTTTTGTTGCTGGGATTGAAAAAAAGCACCAGTCTGTTGAAAACCTTCATAATTAGTTCCATATCCAACAGGATTTTGCCAAGGGTTTTGTTGTTGGGGTTGTAAAAAATCACCAGCATGCTGATAGGCTACATATTCAGCAGAATTTTGCCAAGGGTTTTGTTGCTGGGATTGAAAAAAAGCACCAGTCTGTTGAAAACCTTCATAATTAGTTCCATATCCAACAGGATTTTGCCAAGGGTTTTGTTGTTGGGGTTGTAAAAAATCATCAGCATATTGATGACCATCATAATTATCTGCACATCCAACAGGATTTAGCCAAGGGTTATGGTGCTGCTCTCCTATAGCTCTAACAGAAAGAACATTATGTTGTGAATTACCAGGAATAAATTCTGCTGCATTATGGTCTAACGAAGATGTAGGATGTATAGCTCTAACAGAACGATCATTATGTTGTGGATGACAAGAATTAATTTCTGGTGGTGCATTATCATTTAGCAGTGATCCTACTAAAGAAGTGGGAGTGGCACTAGTTGTGATTTGCTGATAAGGTTGTCTAGAGATATATGGATTACTCATAACATCGTCCTTGAAATAGTTATAGATAAATAATTAAAGGGTATTTTTGTGTTAAAAGCCACCTTAAAATAGACAGCTTTTAAGCATCAGGGTTTTCATAATTTAGTTTAAGGTGTTATACCAGCATCTTGAAGTAGTTGCGGTATATTATCTTTATACTCTGGTCGTATCTCTACATGGTTTTCTAACAAAATATTTATCAAATAAGCTGCAATTTCTCTATGGTTTTTATAATCCATGAGTGTAGTAGTATTAACTTCTATCACTTTTATATTTTCTTTTTGCAGTCTTGCCATTTTTAGTAAATGCTTACCAGTAGGATATTCGCCTTCATTATCAATATAATGTCCAGGCCCTTGTATTTCTATAGCTAGCAATCTGCCACCTGGGTAAGTTATGCATACATCTATAGGAGGTAGATTATTAGTAAGATATTCTTGTTGAAGATTTTCTGGATTAGGTATTAATGTTTTAATTATGCCTAAATAAGTATTCTCGAATTCTAAACTTTCTCTACGTTCGAAAAAGTTATTATACTTTGGTTTTAAATAGTCTAAGTTTGTTATTCCATCTACTAAACTACATGTGTTATGCATGGAGTTTTTTGTGCTTTGATTAACATTTTCAATATTATCATGAAATAGTCGGCACACTTTTTTTATTTCAGTTGTGACTTTATGCTCTAGGTTAAGTAAATCCTTATTTTCTTTATCATTGTTTAGTTCTTTGCGTATTTTTGCTAATAAATATCCCATGGTAGTAAAATATACTTTTGCATTGTTAATATCTGGAATAAAAAAATTAATATTCTCTAGTATTTTTATTAGTTCGTTT
>CAKNAD010000474.1 GCA_929200515.1 Candidatus Gorgonimonas leptogorgiae
ATATGGCAGTTTTTGCTGGGTGGAAGTTTTATTATTCTTCTGTGCATTACATAAGCATATCCTCTATACTTAAAAAGATTGAACCTAATGGCAAAGATGCAATTTATTTAAATAAAAATTATTCAGATGCTGCAATAACAGAAGATCAAAATCAGGCAATAAAGAATTTAAATGATCTGTTATCTAATTTTTATTGGTTATTAAAAACACCAAAAGAAGTTGATAATTTTTTTAATTATGTAATTATTTTTATTGAGAATGGTGGTTCTAAAACTAAAAATGCAGTTTTAGAAGAGTTCTTTCTAGCAGATCAAAAAGCTTCTATTTTCCCTACTGCTGAAGAAGCTGAATATGAGTTAATAAGAGATATATCTGTTGCTAGAAAATCTACATTAAAACCAATTTCAATGGATCAACAAATAGTAGACATTTTACAAGGTAAAGGTATATCATACGAGTACTTTTTTACAAAAGAAATAGATACCAATATCGAAGCTGTAAAACTATATAATGATAATTTTAATAAATTTATTGCAGACTATACTCCAGGATATAAAGCAGTAAAGCAAGCCCATAATTCTCGTACCTTAAAATTTATGGGCCGTTATGGGTATAAAAATGATAAAGTTATAGAAGGAGTACAAGGCAAAGGTACTTATGGTGCTATGGGAGGTCAAGAATTTGTAGTGAATTATACTATTGCTTTCGCTCCTAATCCAAGATATTATTTGCATGTAATACCAAAAGCTATGAAACAAACTTGTATTACAGTAGGTATTGAAGGCCAACCTCTATACGGGTATAAATTATATGAGCTATTCGAAGCAGCTATTCATTTAGAATTATACAATCATGTTATAGATGAAGTTTTTAATAGAAATTTTACTAATTCTAAAGTTGCTAAAATCAATAGCATTAAAAACCTTAAGAATGCTTTGGTAGATTTTAATTTTAATAATAGATACCACAAAGGTTTACTACAAATACTTTATTATATAGAACCTAAGGGTATTACTGGAATTGACCACGCAAAAAATTATTCCGATGCTGCTATAGATTCAGATAAAGTACGAGCAATAAATGATTTAAATACAGCCTTAAACACTATGCATAAAGTATTAACAACAAAAGAAGAACAAGATTTATTTTTTAACTATGTAGCTACTTTTGTTGATAACGGCGGAACAAAAAATGCTGATGTTATTATCGATAGATCTAAAAATTTGAATATTCCTGAATTTCAAAAATATCGTCCTATACCAACTACTGAAGAAGTTATGGAATCCCTATATTCAAAAAATAATAACTATATTAAACCTTTAAAGCTGACAAGAATTAGCAACGATGAAGATTTAAAGCGTATTTTAGGAAAAGAGTACGATGATTTTGATTCAAGAACAGACGAGTTTAAAAACTTATATAAACAAGCTGCACAACAAGTTGAATATAATGACCTTGAAAAATATGATTTAATAATACCAACATTTTAAAATACGATTTAACAATTCAAATTTAAAACTCCTAGCTTTTATAGCCAGGAGTTTTATCCTTGAAGACGAATTTACCTAGTAGTGCCGTAAAGCCTCGCCCTTTAGGGTGGGGATATAAGGCATAAAAAACTTTACAAATTAATTAAAGTTTTGTAAAATATAA
>CAKNAD010000475.1 GCA_929200515.1 Candidatus Gorgonimonas leptogorgiae
CTCACTCTGTCAGTAACCTTAAAAACTAGTAGCCATTAACTCAGCTTGGGCAATAACATTATCTACTGCTAGCTGTTGCATATCTGGTGGGTAGCCATATTTTCTTAGTAATCTTTTAATAACTGTGCGCAATTTAGCGCGGGGACTGTGTTTTTGTTGCCAATCTATACTAGTATTTTTTTTAACACTTGTTGTTGGGGCAACAGCTAATTCACGCAAAACATCTTGCTGCATTAATTCACGAGCACTGCCGTTAGCAGCAACCGCGCTATACAAGGCATATTCATATTTTGTTAATCATTTTTAGCTAAAAACAAATCAATTACTTCTCGGTGCTGATCATAAATTTTATTATCTTGCTTTGCCTGGTTTACTTTATTGGTTATGTATCTTATTTGTTCTGAATCGATAAGGTTATTTAGATTTATAGCATTAAAATATTTTTTTGTCTCTTCCTTAGTAGAAGAAATAAAACCTTCCATAAGTAACCAAAATAAAGTGTTATCTTCTATTATTGACGATATAAAATCTTGATAGTCTTTATCCCAACGTTGCAAACTTGATAAAATAAATATTAATTGCTTATTATTTGGTAACCACTCCTTTTTACAGTTTTTAATTTTTTTAATACATTTATCCATTAGATCTTTAAAGTATGATGTAGGGTTAGATATTTTTTCAAGAATGTTAGTATTGTTTTTATCTAACTCATCAAACACACTCACAATAACATAAATATTATTTGTGTTTTCAATAAAACTTATTAGACTCTTATAGTTTTTCTTGTTATCACTTTGTCTTGTTAATAGTTTTGATAAAATGTTATAATAAGTTGTTGAAGAATTAAAACCATAAGGATCTTTTGATACTAAATCATCATCTGCAAAGTTAACAAAAACTTTTATTATATTCTCTACATTATTTACTGGTATTTTTTCTAACTTAGTAGCATTCTTTTCTATTAGCTCTAAAAGGCCATCTATTTTACTATTATCTTCATACTCTTTAATTTCTTTTGTAAACTGTTCAACACTTTGCATTGAATTAAAAACTTTTTCAAGATCGTATTGACTAATTCCGTATTCATCTCCACTAGGAAAAAAACTAAAATAACAATCAAAAAAATACTTTGAGCAAACTCTTTGTTGTTGGGTATGAATTTCATCATCAATTTCGTATGTTTCATCATCTAAAATAGATTTTATTTTTGGGAATAAAATCTTAATTAAATCACTAATTTTTTCTTTTAGCTCTTCAGGTAATTTTTTTAGTTCTTCCTTTAATAAATTTTTACGTATTTCTGTATGATCATTCACTTCTACAAGTTTAATGTCATAAATAAAAAGTGATTTGTTATTTTTAATAAAATCGTACAAGTTTGGAATAAAAAGCCTTATAGCTTCAATAGCGATAAAATCAATTGGATTTACTTCTTTTATGTCCTTATTATTAAGCATCTTAATTTTAAATTTTAAACTGTTTATAAATCTTCTAACATCTCGTATATTTTTAAACAAATATTTAACTCTATAATCAAAAATATTTCGCCAATAATCTTGATCAAATAAATCATGACAATTAGATAGTTCATCTATTTTATCTAACTATTTATATAGAAGTTCATGTATCTTTGCTGGGGTTACATAAGGG
>CAKNAD010000476.1 GCA_929200515.1 Candidatus Gorgonimonas leptogorgiae
ATTATTGACAGTTATACGTTGTTGCCTATAATATGAACCCTGACCCATTTTATAATAATTATAAAAAAGATCCATAGCTTTAGTTTTTTTAGAAAAATCAAAATTTTTCTCTTCTAAGTATCTTTTAAAGCCGGCTAATTCTGTTACAAAATCATCTGCTATTTCTTTTAAGCCTGCTTTTTCTAATTCTTTTAGTATTAATTCCTTATTGTTAGGATAATCAATAGCAAATTCACAAAAAATCATGTCTTCGTAAGCGTTCTCAAAAAATATAATACTTTCTTTATGTAGCATTCCTAGGGTATCATAAAGTTCATTTAAATCTCTTGATTTTACCGTATCTTTAAGAGCTTCTGTTAGTTCTTCTTGATCCATGATTGTATCAATTGGTTTTTTTAGTAGGTCATATGTTAAAAGAGTGATGTAATGTCTGCAATTAAATGATTTTTCTTTCCCTGTTTTGCTATCAGTAGCAAGAATTTCACCATTTAACTTTTTATAAAAATTTCCTTTTGTACGAGTTGTAATAGGATTTAAACTTGCTGTGGAAATATTAATATTATCGTATATAAGGAAGTAGGAATTGCTTTCTTGGCATTTGTAGGCTGCAAGAGCTACATGTTCTTTGTCACTATCAAATAAATAAAGGGCTAGCTGTTTCCTGAAATGATTTTCTGAATTTGTAGAACTTGTAGGATATTCACAGACACCAGCCATTATAATACTACCGTTTTTATCACGTAATACAGCCATATAATTATCAATAAATTCTATACTTTGATAACGATTTTTGGATTCTTTTATAAAAAAATCTACCACGCTATCGTTAACAAGTTCTTCTTTTTCTGCTTTAAATACAATACTTGTATTTGTTTCAGATGTTGAATCTTCAGTGTTCTCGAGATGTTTTTCCTCTAGCATATTTTCAACTGCTATAAAATTTTGTGATGTTGAATAACTATCGTTAACAGGCTCTTCTTTTTCTGCTTTAAATACAATACTTGTATTTGTTTCAGATGTTGAATCTTCAGTGTTCTCGAGATGTTTTTCCTCTAGCATATTTTCAACTGCTATAAAATTTTGTGATGTTGAATAACTATCGTTAACAGGCTCTTCTTTTTCTGCTTTATGGGTTGAAAAGTTATTTTCTTTGTTATTATTTTGTCTTTCTTTTATGTAGGAGTAACATTTTTTGAATGGAAACAAAATAAAATTTACACAAAGCTTTACAACTCTGATAATAAAATTTTTAATACTTTTACGGGCTTTAGTTACAAGATTACCATCGTTAACATATTTGTTTTGTACACCTATGTTATTATTAGCTTAATTAACTTGAGGGGGCGGCTAATAAATAATTCATTGTTATTTGGAGGATGTATTATATTCGACACTATTTAACTCCTTTTAAATATATGCTCATATAGAAAACATCACATATTGTAACGTATTTTAATAAAAAAAGCAAGCGTTAAATCGATCTTATAGGGGGCTATTAAAACGGTCTATTGCATCGTTAAAACACTTTGAAATGCACTTGCATTCGGGCAGTATTTTGCTTAGAATCAGAGCTTTTTCTTAGCCCTGAAACCTAGCATTTCCAACTGCTACGTGTATAAGCATGTAGACGTTGTATT
>CAKNAD010000477.1 GCA_929200515.1 Candidatus Gorgonimonas leptogorgiae
TTATTTATCATTATTATAATCCTACTTTAACTTTATTATATTTATATTATAATACACTGATTTGTAAATACTGGCAGTAAAACTGACACTAACTTAAAGCAATTTCTTACATTATAGGAGATATTAAGCATTGTGATTAGCATGATTATTGATAATCTTTTTCATCCTAGTATTCGCTGGCAAGATATTTACTTTTTTCGATAATAATATTTTTATAGCTGATTGTGGATAATTTTTTAGCATATATTCAACGCAGTCATAATAGTTATTCTTTATTGCAATAGATAAGCAATTATCATTATTTGAGTCTATTGTATTTATTATATTATTTTCAGTTACATATTCTAATACAATAGCTAAGCAATGTATATGCCCCTGCTTGGCTGCATTAAATAAAGAATGCATATAGCCGTTATTGTTGAAAGGTACTTGATTTCTATTTTTTTTAATTAACGTTAAAATTAGTTTACTATCTATACCATGATAGCAAGCTAGCGAGATAGCATTACAGTTATATTCGGTAATATTTTGTATTTGCTCTATAGTTGATAAGTTAATAATATCTTCAAGATAATCACTATTATATTTAATCGCTAAATTTAAAGCATTGTCTTTATTTGCGTTAATCTTATTTAAATCGGTAGCGGTGAATACTTTTAATAATTCCTTAGTGCAAAGATTATTTTCATTGATAATTGCTAACATTAAACTATTGTTGTGAACTCTAGAACTTGCTTTTATTATCATATCATGATTACATTTAGCTAATATCTTTTTTAAAGGCAGTATAAGATTATTCCTAGCTGCTAACATTAAAGCATTGTATCCGTCGATATCTTTTTTCATTAATGCTTCTGCATTATACTTTTCTATAAGCAATACCCCGCAAGAAACATGATTATTTTTTAATGCAAAACTTAAACTATTATAACCTTGTTTATTTTCTTCATATAAATATTTGCTATCATCAATTCTTTTTAATAAGATTTTAATACAGTCAAGGTAACCCCTGTCTGCTGCTATCATTAAAGAATTAAAATAGCTATTGTTTTTTATATTAACTGTATCATTATTGCAATAATCTAATATCAAATTAAGATATTTTAGTTTCCTATATACTACACAAACACTAAGTGCTGTATCTCCATAACAATTTTTCAAGTTAACAGTGTTATTTTTTTTTAATAACGTAGCTATTATATTATAATTATTTTCTTGTTCTATAGCTAACATTAACGCTGTTTCTCCTTTATTATTTGTTTTAACTTGTAGTTTTTCAAGACTAAAATCATCTAATTGTTCTATAACTTCAGTTAAAGAATTTTCATCTTTATTTTTTGCTATATGGTGCAATATACTATTTTTATCTTTATCTAGTATTTCTAAGTATAAGAAACTTGAAATAAACATCTTTGCTAGTTTATAATTATTTTTGTTAAGCATCATTGCCAATAATTTTGAATTTTCTATAGTGCTCATAGAAGCTAGAAAATTATTTCTTGCTTTTACATCAAAATCTTTTATAATTCGATAACTTTTTTCATTTCCAATATTTATACAAAGTATATTATAAATGATACTTGTTATATTATAACTATCTTTATAATAAGAAAGCATCTTTAGTA
>CAKNAD010000478.1 GCA_929200515.1 Candidatus Gorgonimonas leptogorgiae
TATTTTTTTCATTTAATTTTAAAATAAAATCATATTTTTCTTTTTTATTTAATTCATGGAATAAATTATTAATATCTATATTATAATTAAACAATATTTCAGTTATCTCACAAACTAATATGCTTTTTGTAATAAACTGATATAGTAGTTTATATGACGTATGTTTTTGCTCTATATATGGACTAGTAATTCCGTTTAGCAATTTCTCTTGTTCATATTTATTATTTTTAATAAATCTTTTAAGTTCCGATATTATATATTTACTACCTTTTGTATTGAATATTATTTGATTAGTATTTTCTTTATTAAAAAAATCATGAATTCTATTTTCTTCAGTATTTGTTAGAGCTTGTATAAACATTGATATATATCCGTTGATATCAATATCATCTAATCCTATATTTAACATATAATCTAAAGTTATAGGTTGTTTAACTGTATTATGTAAAACATAAAAATAACTGTCGTATATATTATATATATACGCATTATTATCTAGTGCAATTATTAAATTATTATACTTGTGTTTATTTAAGGAGTTTTTAACTATGTTATTATTATATCTTGCTATAAAATAATGCAATACATCTTTAACATCAGCTAAACAAAAGCCACTTAGATCATCATTTTCAAGAAAAATATCGGATATTTTTAATATATTTTCTTCTGCTGTTGAACATAAATATTTATTTATTGGAAATAAAAATTTATGTTCTAGTATAGAAATGTCTTCATTCTTTAAATCATATACAGAACCATCTAACCATTTTACTTTCCCTATTTCAGTTAAGCAGTCTTTAAAAATATCATACAAATAATTAGAAATATATTTACATATATTAAATTTTGATACCTTAATTTTCACTTCTTTTACTATGTCTGTTACAGAGTTAAATTTTATGTTATTTAAAGTTGCATATTTATCCACAATTATTTTAAAATTGAAATCATCTGCTATTAAATTAAAAAATGCATTTTGATAATGTATATTACTAGTTGATATGTTAATATCATGATTGTTTTGTTTAGCTAACAATACATCTCTGATAGTTTCCTGAATTAATTTTTTAATTTTAGTATTAATTTTTTTATCTAAATCACTATTACTATAAATTACTATATAATCATGAAGATCTGTTATTTTAGAATTAAATCCTTCTAAGCAAAATCCAAAACATTCAGATAACTTTGCAGCTATCATAGCAGTATGATTGTTTCTTATTTGCTTATTTTTACACAAATTAAGATAATCAATAATACTAGAAATATAGCTTCTCGTTTTTTTATAGCTATAAAATAAACTATTATGCTTTATTATTTCTGTTGAATATATTGTTTCAATAGTAAACTGAACGCTTTGTGTAACTTGCTTACCTTCAAAAAAATAATACAATTTGGCTAATTCTTTTATCGATTCCGCATATTTAGATCTTATTAAAGAAAAGTTTTTCTGCTTATGTAACATCTCAAAATTTGTTATTTCTTCATCAATTTCAATGCAATCATTCAGTTGCGATTTATCATTTATATTATCATGAAATGTATTAAAACTAGAGGCTGTTGATATATTATTTATCATTATTATAATCCTACTTTAACTTTATTATATTTATATTAT
>CAKNAD010000479.1 GCA_929200515.1 Candidatus Gorgonimonas leptogorgiae
ATATGTAAAAATAGGGTTGTCTTTTTTCCTTGCGTAACTTTGATCGTTTAATTCAGTTAATAAACCTACTGGGATATTTTCTACAGCAAATGGTTCTTCTGATAATATAATATCATCAAATTTTTTACTATGAGGCTCCAAAGCTTCGTTGTCATCTTTAGAACTTTTAATATTAGGAATGAAAATATCTGGTGTTATTCCTATAGTGTTGTAGGATTTACCCATAGCATTATGATATGTATATACTATTCTAGTTAAAGTACCGCAATCTACATCTTCTGATATTGTGCCCACTCCTTTACCAAAAGTTCGTTCCCCTATCACTAAACCTCTTTGAGAGTTCTGTATAGCACTAACAAAACTTTCACTAGCAGATGCGGAGTTGTTATTAACTAAACATATAATAGGTTTACTATATTTGATTTTACTTTTATGTTTATTAAGAATTAAATTTGATTCTAATTTATTTTCTCCTATGCAATTTGCATAATAGCGAACATGTTTTTCTAAAAAAATAGAAATTACCTTTTCGCACTCAACTCTTGAACCACCTGGGGTATCACGTACATCGATTATTAAACCATCAGAAGTTTCTGAAAAATTAAGATTATTAATTATTGCCATTAGGTCGTCTGATATTCCATTAGGTTTATCTGTTGCTGTTGTAGTCATATAAAAGAGTGGTACTTTAATTACACCAATTTTATATTTTGTATTGGAGCGTTCATGTAATATGTCTATTATTTTGCTTGATGCTCTGTATTCAGCAGGAGTTACTTTCTCTAATGCTAACTCACAGATAAAAGTTTTATCTGGTTCTAAGATATCTGCTATAACTTCAAGTTTTACAGATTTACAACCTCGTAGATATGCATCGTCTAAGCCTAACTCGTGCATCTTAGTGGTATCATTAAAATGCTTACTATTATCAAAGGCTAAAGATTTTATTACTTGGTTTTCTTTTAAATGTTCACTTTTAGCAGCTAGTGAACCATCATATATTTTAGTTATTTGAAAACCATAGCGGTGTTTTTTAGTTTTCATTCCAGCACCGAGCTTTGTAGCATGCATGAGTTCCTTATAACCCTTATATGATTTTGGCGAGCTATACCCTGCACGATACTCTAATTTAACCATAGAATTCATAAGGTATTCAAAAGCATCATCAGCTTGATATGCTGCGATCTTTAAAACTTCCTTTTTATACTTCTCTGTTAGTTTATTTACTATCTCTGGATTATCATAATCATCTAATTGCAGGAGCATAATATCTTTATATAGATAATTAAGCCAATACTCTGCTTGTTCTGAGTTTGCAAGCCATGGAGCTTCTTTTCTATCGAAATCTATTATTTCATTAGTTGTAAATTTATCATTATTAATACCTTTTTTAAGTTCTAATAATGTAAATGCTATTCTATGCAACTTACGATCCATGACCCTACAAAACATTTCAAATCCTAACTTTAAATTACCAGCTTGTATATAACTTAAAAAGTTATCTTCATGTTTTTGAAAATATGCGATATCATCTTTAGTAAAATCCAATCTATCAGGATCCAATGTATTTATATAGTTTTCAAAAACAGCATTAGAAGTTATTCTTGGATTCAAAA
>CAKNAD010000480.1 GCA_929200515.1 Candidatus Gorgonimonas leptogorgiae
CTTTAGTTAGTTTTTTAAGTATAGTTTCAAGTATTTTAGTTGCTTGTGGTTCGTCATCATGGTCACAGAGATATCTAAAATAATTGATGTTACTCAGAAATTCTTTAGATGTGATTTTTATTATTTGTCTATCAGTTATTGCTTTTTTAATTGTTTTCTGAAATAATACATCATACTCCATATATCTTTGGTAACATTGCTCTTCTATTGTACCTTCTATATAAATCAAATCAGATGAATTCTTAAAACTTTCGTTTACTTGCATATTTTTAATCTTAAATTATTTTTTATTATATTTTTTTTCCAATTTATGATAATATAATTCTATTACATACTACCAAATGTGGGTTATTTTACTTAAAGATAGTTTAGCAAGAGCATAAACAACTGTTTGGGTAATATTAGATAACACACTAAAATTAACATTAGCAAAATCATCGCATGGTTTGTGATAACAAGACGGGATGCTATCTGCAGTTGCTTTAATTGTAACTGCTGGTATTGGTGAGGTATAATCATAAAAAGATGTTTCATCAGATTTATTCTTAGTTGTCGGTACTCTAACAAAGTTTATTTTACGACTTGTAAGAAATTCAGCATATATCTCGGTTAAATTATGTGTTCCAGGTGCTGGATCTAAACCGAAATTTCTACGGGTGGCTTCATCGATTAAAGAAGGATCTTCAATACTGATATCTACTTTATTTTTCCTGTTTTTTGTACCTGCTGATTCAATATTAAGATAGCACATAAGTTTAGAATTATCCATTGTTTCTAAACAATTATAATCTTTAACTAACTTTTTAATAAAATTTGTATGATCATATAAGAAAAACTTTGATCCAAAACCAACTCCATATTTATTCTTTGGTGGTAACTCTTTGCTTCCCCAAAAACAAAATAAAATAGAGTTATTTAATTTTAAGTTCGAGTTTTTAAAAATACGAATAGTTTCTAGTAGAGCAACAACACCAGAGCCGTTGTCATTTGCTCCAGAACTTCCTTGTACTGTATCTAAATGAGCACCAACAACAATAATTTTGTTGGTTTTTCCAGGAATTAAAGCACATAAATTACAACTAGAGTTCTTAGTTGGTCTACAGCGTTCACTTTCTGAGGCAACTTCTTCGCTTTCCCATGCTTTAGCAATAGGTTGGTGTTCAGAATTTCGCAAATCAGAAAAAGCTTCTCCATAAACAAAATCTTGTCTATAGGTTTGCACTCCCATGTTACTGAGCGTACTGTTTATATTAACTATAGCTTGATAATATGCATCGCTTTTAGAATTATAGATATTATCTCTTGGTCCAAAAGCTAATAATTTATGTAATTGTTGTTGCATGTTTTGTTTATTGACTTGAGAAGCTAGATTGTTAGCAGTTCGCAAAATAAATTTTGGAGGATACAGAGATTGCTGACATTTTTTTCTTATAGGTTCTCTTGTTGATAAGGTCATAGTTGGTGGGATTGATTGTACTATAGAACTTAGTGTTAACTGCATTGATGATTGTTTTATTGGTTGAGTTATAGTTGATGTTATGGACTGTATTGTATAGTTTGCTGTTAACTGTGTTGATGATTGTTTTGTTGTCTGAGTTATAGTTGGTGTTATTGAT
>CAKNAD010000481.1 GCA_929200515.1 Candidatus Gorgonimonas leptogorgiae
GAATTAGATATTTTTCTTTAGCCCTGAAACCTAGCATTTCCATCTGCCACGTGTATATACCCGAAATATTTATTACAAAACCAAAATACTTTGAAGACACATTGTATCAAGCATTGAACTTAAAATTATTTTTCTTGTCTATATATGTACATAGAAGTTTAAAATTCATATTTTATATCATCTAGCATTTGAAAGTTATCATTTCTTTTAAGAATTAGCTATTAAAAAAATACTATGATGGCAGTGAAAGTGCGTAAATATCTTCTATTTAAAACTTTGTTAGCACCTTACTAAAAACATAAAATAAACAAGGACTATAATATGGATATTAAAACGAACATAACACCAATAGATAATATTGATAAATACGATGTACTTCAAGCTCTTGTAACTTGGGGTAATCGAGCTGTCAAAACAGCAGTAGTTGCATCAGTGGTTCATCAGGGAATTAAAAATCAAAAAATCTTTGATACTATAGTATATACAGGCTTTGCATTTTTTGCATTTAATGCAACAGACAAATATATTATTAAACCTATTAGTGATGCAATTACACAAAAACAAAAACTCGTTAAATTAAAAAATGGCAAATCAAAATCTTGGGATGCACTACAGAAAATGGTTGGGTTAGATGATATAAAGCAAGGGATTGAACAAATAAAAGATAATGCACTGATGAATGTAATTCGTAAATCTCAAGGAGACAAACCAGTTTATCCTTTTATGCATATGCAAATAGTAGGAGAGCCTGGAACAGGAAAAACTGAGGCTGCTAAGTTAATAGCTTCCAGCTTGTATGAATTTGGAATTACGGCATCTAATAAGGTTGTTCTTGCTGATAGATCTAACTTAGTATCAAAATATATTAATGGTTCAGCAATAAAGACTGAAGCAAAAGTGCTAGAAGCAAAAAACGGTTGCATAATAATAGATGAAGCTTATGCTTTAGATAGTGGAGATGATAAAAAAGATGGTGGTCATGAAGCTATAGAAAAACTCTTAGTGATGATGGAAGAACATAAAGATATAGTATTCATTTTTTTAGGCTATGAAGACAAAATGAATGCTTTATTGGATACAAACAAAGGATTAAGCTCAAGAATAAGGCACAAGTTTAAAGTAAATAATTATACAATGGAACAATTAATAGATATCTTTAAACAACATTGTTCACGGTATGAATACACCATATCCGCTGAAGCTTTAGAAGAGGTTAAAAGTAAATTACTAGCTTTAAAAGATGCCGAAAAAAACAACTTTGGCAACGCTAGATCGGCTGTCAATTTACTTGATAAAATTATAATTACACAATCTAGCAGATTAGCCAAGAAGTTGCGTGATACCAATTATAAAGATATGAGTCGAGAGGAACTACATGAAATTACTGAACTAGATGTAAAAAACACATCGGTAGATACATCACAAAGTGTAGATGGAAAAAATCTAACAACTATGTATTCTTAAAATATACTAAATATGATAGATTGAATCTAAATCACGTGTATATTTATTACAAAATCATAATACTTTGAAGCTACACTTTCTAGTAAAAGCCAAATGTATTATCAGATAGACGCTATATATACAGGTGGCAAATGAAAATG
>CAKNAD010000482.1 GCA_929200515.1 Candidatus Gorgonimonas leptogorgiae
TTATTTATACTAAATTAATGGACATAAAATAATGTTATAAGTTCATTCTTTAGAATCTTCGTTATAGGCTTGTAAAATTTCAGTATCATTTTTTAAATTATCGCTTGCATACTTTAGTGCATAGCAATTATTACTAACAGCAGCTAAAACAATACTTTTATTTTTTTTTAATTCTTTTTCAACGTATTCTAAATTATTTCCATCGTATGTAACTGCTAGTAATGCAATTTCTAGATCTTTTTTTAATTTATTATTTAAACATTTAAAAATATTAGGCATTTTATCTATTACAGCTAAAACAAATCTTTTATTGTTTTTTAGTTTCTCAGGAATAGAATATAAGTGATATTTATCTGCTAAATATTTTTGTGTTATACTCTCAGCAATACCTAAAATAAATTCTTTATTATTAATTACTTTTGCGTCAGCATATGCTACATTTTCTATATCTTGAATGCCAGCAGCTAATACAACTTCTACATCATTATGCAGTTCAGGATCTAGGTGTTGAAGCAATGAATCATTGAAGGAAACTAATTTTAATCCATGTTTTTTATCTGTAAACCAATCATTATATTTAGTTTTTGCAAATGGTATGATTGTAGCGATATTATTTATTAATAAATTATATAATAAATTTTCTTTATCTTTTATGGGAATTTTATTTAAAATATTTTCAATATCGTTATAGGTTAGCTTCTTCATATGCACGAAAAATAATTTTTTGCCTAGTTTAAAATAATCATTATAAATGGTATTATCCCATATATGATGAAATTCATCAGGAAGACTTCTACCACAACTTCTACCATAACCTAATAGTAGCATTAACAAGATGAACTCTTCTTGATTTTTTAGTGACGAAAGATTCTTAACTTTCTGCGTTAGCATAGCAAAATCCCACTTTGGTTCATTTTTATTTAGAATTAATTTATATATATAAATATCTAAATCTTTAATTGAATTTAAAAGTGGAATTAATTTTGTAAATAGATCTAATATTATTTCTTTGGTTTTTATATGTGATATTTCTATATTTAGCATACATGTGGTTTCATCTATAGATACTTTCATCTCTGATGTGTTTTCAGCGAAATCTATATTATTTAACAGTTGAGCTAAAAACCAAAATCGTTTTAGCTTTCCTTGACTAAAAACACCGTTGTGTGATGTCATACTATCAGATAAATGTAATTTTAAGGTTCTACCTTTACTTGCTTCTGCTTGTTCTAACATTTCTATAGTACAAACATGAGCACCTAGTTTAGTTGTTGTTATAATTGCATTTTCCATGATAACAATTTTTGGTATACTCTTAGACAGAAGATGCATTAATGGTTCAATACATATTTTCTCTATTTCTCTATTTTCTTTTGTTTCAGAAAATATTATTGAAGTTACCTGTCGAAATATATCATAATATGTAGTTTTATACACTCTCTCATGCATGGTAGCAAAACCTAAATTAGAATTAATTACTACCGATGCTAGTGCTTCTATAAACTCTTTATGAATCCAAAAAATGCAATCATGTAAGCTATTAACTTCATCGATATTTTGGGGCATATTAAGTTGTTGCGTATCGGCAAATATATTGGTTG
>CAKNAD010000483.1 GCA_929200515.1 Candidatus Gorgonimonas leptogorgiae
AATTCAGACCAAGGTACAATATAATTTTTTTTAAAAAAAAATTTTGCAAAATATTCTGTATCTAAGAAATAATTTTTATCAGGTATATTTTTCCAGAATATCTCTATGTTACTAAACATACTGCTTTTATACTTATCTGTTTCCCACGAATATTTTTTTATGAATTGAAATAACCGAAAATTTAATTTACTTATACTAATATCTTTTCTTATTAAAATTTTATACAGTTGATTAATATGACTTATTAAGTATTTATTTTTATCTTGTTTTAAATTTTCAATAAATTCAGTAATTTCTTTGTATTCTAATTCTTGTCTACATTTTTTATGCTTAGTAAGAAAATCTAAACATGGAAAATTTAAAAAAATAGTTCTAGGCTCTTTTATACTATTAATATCTATTGGCCTCCCCTTTAATACTTCTTTTGAATTACAGGCTTGCTTTATGTTGTCATATTCAAGTTGTGCAAATTTATCTATATTTATTAGGGTTAAATTACTTTTTGCATTACCATCTTTTATAATATACAGAGTCCCAAGCAGACTAAAACATTTATAATAACTTCCATAATTCATAATAACATCTTTTAATAAAACATTAAGATTGTTTAAATATTTATTTAGATATTCTGAAGTATTAAAAGCATCAGTTATGATTAATTGATTATAAAAAGCTTTTGCACCAAGCAAACTAACTTCATGCTTTTTACAAAAGGACTCCATTTCAATTTTATATCTAATCACTAGATTCTTTTTATGATCTATATCTAAGCTAGAAACTTTATGTTGTTTTTGTATATGTTGTGGATTATTTATACATGATTTACTTCCAACATAAAACTGCTGTACAGGGTTATGTGTTTTAACTGAGCTAGCAAGCTTTTTTTTAGATTGAGGGCTATTTTTAGGTACAATTTGATAAAATCTTATGGGGACACTACTAATATTTTCCATTTCATAATTCCTTTTGTAAAGCAATACTTATTTAAATACTCTATCTATACACGTGGCAGTTGGAAATGCGGGCTTTCATATAACTTTTTAAGCTTTTCATTAATGCTCATTAAATTTTACTCCAATAATAGACTAAAAATTAAAATGCTATAATCAACTATTTTTACTATCCCAAGCTTTACGCATAAGCTGGTTAAAATCTTGGCGTGATAGTACATTACAACAATCACGCCAATCCATATCTGTAGGAATTATAGTATTATTATAACGCAATTCAAAAGCATTAGCTTGTTTTTGGGCGTTAATATATTCATCCATTTTTTCATCTAAGTCTTCAATATTTTCAATCCAGTCGGCTTCAATAGTATCTGGCAAACCGCCAAATAAATCAAACCGATTTTGCATTCTTTGAGATATTACTTCATAGACTTTTTCATCAACAGTTTCGGCATTAACTAAATTAAGCATATCTACTTTACTGCGACTTTGACCAATGCGTTTAATTCTACCGATGCGTTGTTCGAGTTTAGTCGGGTTCCAAGGTAAATCGATATTAATTAGCGTACCTAAGGTTTGTAGGTTTAAGCCTTCACAAGCGGCATCGGTAGCTACCATAATTTCTAATTTATGTTCAGAAACCAT
>CAKNAD010000484.1 GCA_929200515.1 Candidatus Gorgonimonas leptogorgiae
TATTTTGCCTCGAATTAAACCATTTTACTTAGCCCTGAAACCTAGCATTTTCATCGGCTACGTGTATATACACGTAACACCTCAAGGACTTGTTTGTCTTGTATCCATGTATCAAAAGATAATAGGACTACACAAGCTAAGTTTGAGTGCGTGTCTTGCGGATATTCTACCAATGCTGACTATGTAGGTGCTTGTAACATTTTAAGGGTAGGATATACACGTGGCAGGTGGAAATGCAGGTTTTCAGCAAGTGATTATAAGTTTTTAACCAAGGCAGTGTTTCGCAAGTTTAGTGTCGATTAAATCAAGAAATACTAACATATAATAAAAGCTTAAAGCCGGTAGTGTTCACAAATCCGTGTTATATGAGTTAAAATATAACAACTCATATTAAGATATCTTATATGTAGTAGTTTAATATAAACAAGACATAAATTCGTCAAGAGTAGAATCAAATATTCGCCTTTTACTTTCTTCATTAAGTTCTTGTTCTAGATTACGTATAGCATCTGTGTGATCTTGATTATTATTTTGACAAACATTTAGGTAGTCATTATTAGATATAGTTTTTTGATTATTTGTGTCTAACAATTTTTTATCTTCATGTTGATTTTTTTTATGATTAGTTTTACCTAATTCAGAGAAAAATCCTATATTACAAATATCGCATACATAAGGAGTCTTACCAAAATGGTCTTGTTTGTGATGCTCTGTTAAATCTTTACTTGTTGTTACAATTGTAGGGCAAAGATCACATTTATAATGTTGTATCTGTTTATGTTTATTTTCATGTATTTTTTTATAATGTTCCCTAAGGGATAGTGGATACCTATATCTTTCACCGCAAAGACTACATGAAAATGCTTTAAATGAAGGATGATGTTTTAAATAATGTTGTCGTTTTTTTTCTAAGCTTGTAAATTTATCTATGCAATGTTCACACTCGTATGTTGTATTTTTTTTACTGTTTAAATCTATGTCATGTGCTTTTTCCGCATGTTTTATTAAACTGACTCTATGAGGATATGATCGGTAACAAGTATCGCATGTATATTTCTTATCTCCATGAATTTTTTTATGGCTTGTTAATGCCTTCATAGTTTTAAAATTTTCATCGCAAACATTACAATTAAAATCTCTTATATTTGTATGTTTTAATGCATGTTGTTTTAATTGAGACCTGTAAGGATATGCTTTATGGCAACCAGTGAAATTACATGGGAATCTTTCCGAGTTTTCAATACTTTTTGATTGCTTATTTTGTGAATAAAGATCATTACTTTTTGAATTATTTGCTATAGATGGTACCAGCATAGAAAACCCTATAAACTTAATATTAAATAAATAATTGGTAGAAATATTGTATTGCTAAATAATATCATATATTTATTAGCACTATTATTTTTTGTTGTATAATAACCTGATATTTTCACCCGATATTTTTCTCTATCAATTATACACGTAATACTTCAAGAACTTGTTTGTCTTGTAGCTATGTATCAAAAGATAATAGGACTACACAAGCTAAGTTTGAATGTGTATCTTGCGGATATTCTGCCAATGCTGACTATGTAGGTGCTTGTAACATTTTAA
>CAKNAD010000485.1 GCA_929200515.1 Candidatus Gorgonimonas leptogorgiae
GCCTTGAATTAAACCATTTTATTTAGCCCTGAAACCTAGCATTTTCATCTGCCACCTGTATATGCGGTACAATATAACAGTTTAGCATATATTATATTCTATCTTCCATTTAGCAGCACTAGCCATTAGATAGGTATTCGGTTATAAATGACTTTCAGAACCACCATTTTCATTTACAAACTGTATAATAGAGAGTTAAATTTAATGTAATCAATATAATTTTATTATAATATGGGGAATTAAGAATTCCCTCCTTATTAATATTTTACAAGTTACCTTCAATGTTATTTACTCTATAACATGACATAGTAGCTAAATCATAATCATTATATTGTAGCATATCATATGATATTAGTGCTTCCACATCAATAAAGTTTAGTATATTAATTTCTCTATGATATTCTCCATGTGTTATACGGAATACTTTTTCTCTCAAGCCACAGTTAATATCAAAAAATAATATTTCTACCGCGTCTACTTGTCGTGTTATTTTAAATGCGACCATATGACTTTCAGTGGTAAGTAGATATTTTTCTTGATGATTTATCGGGCTACTGTAATAAAATCGATGGCATTGACGTTGTAAATATTGGGTAAGTGAATTTATAGAATGAAATGATAGATTATATTTAAGCATATCGGTATTCAAACTATGATCGCACACAGGAGGTAAACCTCTACTAAAAAAAACGACTAGATTAATTGCATTACAGAGTTGTGTAAGCTCGCTACCAGTTTTATCCTTTAGTAAACTACATGGAAATATGTCTTTAAGTTGGATGCCTATATCTGATAATTTTGTATCTATGCTATAGTGTTTAATCTTACTTAAAGCATTATTAAAATAATCATCTAAACAAAATATATGTTTACTATTTAGGTAATTTTTACATGCTATTAAATTTTCTATTGTCAAATTTTCGGTAAATAATTGTGTTTGTATGTTGAAAGTAGTAGCCAGCATTTTATTTATTTCAGAGTCAATTTGCTTATGTAGGTATTTTTGTTCATCAGAGCAAAAAAAGCTGGACGCTTTCTGTAAATTAAGTTCAAATAAGTTTAAAATATAAGCAAATGACATATGCCTACAAAGCCAAGTATCTTCCTTCTTGATGTTAAAGTAAGTTTTTGCTTGATCAAGTTGCTTTTTAAGAGCATAGTAATTTAGTCTGAGAATATCAGATCTACTAGGGTTAGTTTCTTGTGAGATTTGATTAGTCAAAAAGTGCATTTTTTGCAGTATAGTATTATATTCTTTAGAGTTTGTGAATACACCGTTATAATCAGTTGGGTTTGGGTTTGAAAAAAATGACAAAGTGTGAATAGTGGTTGTTCTATCAAGAATAAATTTCTCTAATTCACGAAAATTACAAAATACAGTGAATTCGTTGTTAACCTGTACTTTATTCCCTATTTTATTCAGTGCAACTATTGACTCGATAGGTTTATCAATTTCGTGTTTTATTATTCTAGCAAAAGCATCTTGCTGTATAGTACTAATTTCCATTTCTTTACATCCTTATTGAAATACTAAATCCTTAAATTGCTTATGTGTAAGCAAAAAGAGAGGCTCCATTTTAC
>CAKNAD010000486.1 GCA_929200515.1 Candidatus Gorgonimonas leptogorgiae
CTTATTATAGATGATATTTACGTTTTTTATATTTTCAGTTTTTTTATCATCTTTACATAAGTTACTATTCCCTTGTAATGAACTAAAAGAAGTAGTAATTGCTGGGAAACACATATTTAATATCCTGTAAAAAAATATCCTTATAATTAAGCAAGGATGAAAGTCTAACTTGATGAAGGATATATTTTTGTTACACTACAATAATTCTTAGTAAGAAGTAGGATATGACACCATAAAATCATCTACAAAGTCAAGATAGTAGCTAATCTTTATAATTACCTGAAATTGAATTTAGTAATTGTTATTTCAAAATTATTTATAACATCGGATGTTAATCATGTTCAATGCCACACCAAAACAAGGTTTATTAAATAATCATTTTGTTAACCCGCCTACAGATTTATCAATAGGCTGGAAGCCCCGTAAAACAAGAGCCTCAGCATTTAATGTGCCAAGATCAATAAATTATGTTTGGGTAGGTGAAAAGCGTATACCAGATAGTGCATTACGTAACATATATAGAATGCATCAAACTAATTGTTCTCAAAAAAGTCTTAATAGTTTTAAAATTTTCATATGGACAGATAAACCCAAAAGAATTTTAGAATCAATGTATAACGCTGAAAAATCAGATGATCTAATATTAAGTGAATTAGCAAGAAATAATAAATATAGTAAAATCACAGTAGAACATTATTCTGAATTATTTAAAGATTCAAGAAATCAAAATATAGCTGATCATAAGGTTAAGCTGTATTTAGAAGGATTGGTCACAAGAAACTTATATGGACCCTTTAGAAATTATGCTTGTGCTTCTGATATATTACGCCTTTTTGCATTAAATCTAGGTGGTATATATCTAGATGTTGATGTATCAGTAATTGATAAAATACCAGAGTCTTGTTTAACAAATAAACATGGCCTTAAAATCTACTATCAAGATGGATATTTTCAAAATAATTGCATGATTGCAGCACCAAATGATTGGGTTATCAAAAATTTATTGATGCTCATGTGTAAGCATCATGAACATGAAGATATCAATATGCGTTATGGAGAGCATAGATTTTCTACAGATGAACAGTTAAATGTAACATGGCACCAACAAAGATCGCTTCAAACACATATTAATGCAGATGGCAAGGAAGCAAATATACGAAAAGAATTAACCGTATGTTTAACAGGACCAAGTTTATATGACTTAGCATATGCATGCATATGTAATAGTTATATGGAAGTACAGCGGAAAAAGAATGCAGCAGTTTTCAACTCAGCACGTGATTCTATTATTAACTCAGGAGATAGCATATCACTAATTTCATCCGAGAAAAAATATTTATCTAGCTTAAGCTCTAGTTTAGAATCAAAAAGTTTACTTAAAACGGAAAAATTTTGTACTAGATATTGGATAAAGTCTAAGGTCTTTAACAATTATGAAGACCCTAAAGAATACGTTAAATCACCTGAAGCACACAAACCATTTTTTGCCCATGGGGTTGTCTACGGTGTAGCACCAAGTGGCTATATGGAAGATAAACTAGATTCATGGTGTACAGTAGATACAAATACCAAGCATCATG
>CAKNAD010000487.1 GCA_929200515.1 Candidatus Gorgonimonas leptogorgiae
ATAACTTAATCTCTTCTCATCTAAGTGCTTCAGGTGATCAAAAACAGATAAATAGAGGCAAAAGAAAAGCTGAAATATATGTCCATGACAATGAGGCTTCCCGCCATAGTAAAAAACCAAAACTTACAAATCTTTATCCAAACTCAAAACAGGCCATTACTCTAAACAATCTAACAACCTCTACTGCATTTGCCTACCAGTGTCAATTAAATAAGATTAACAGTGATTATGTGCCTAAGTCAATAGATAAGTTGAAACACATACTAGAACAGCCATCAACTTCAAATAAATCTATAGGTACCCTGTTTCTAGAAAAATTAAATAAGAGAATCATAACAGTTTTATCCACAAAACCCCCTGAAGACAAATTTGATCTCGATGATTTTTTTAAATTTTTAAATCCTGTACCAACTGTTATGTGCTTGTGGAAGATTTCTCTTGTAAATGATAAAACAATGCAAACAATTACGACACTACGACAGAGAATGCCAGCCCTATTGTTTTATTATTGGTTAGGCTATTATATACAGGAATCACTCAGTGGAAACTATTGGGCTAAGAATTTTTCTTCATTTATGCTCTCCCATATAGATAAACAATGGCATCGACTAACCTCCGAAAGTATATTATTCGGTTTAAAAAATATACCAGCAGAGAAATTTCAGGCTGCCATATGGTATCTTAATTTAGGCAAAGATATCTCTGAGATTCAAAACAAGCTACTATTCGATGAGCAGACAAGCACATCTTCCATAGTAAAATGTAAACACACTTTATTTAATATAGCAGGTTTACAAGGATTCCTAGATATAACTAATCAGAGTTTAAGTGCCGAAAGCAGAAGAGTTTTTGATGAAATTAAACAAGAGTATGATGATATTACTAGTGATATCCCACTAATAGAAGCTATGCATTTCGATAATACAGATCTACAGCAGGAAATGCCTTATACCAATGGGTGCATCCTTAAACTTGCTCAAAATAAACATTTTTATAGTTAGTACTCACAAATCATATACACCATCAACAAAAATTTGTTGTTATTTTACAGATATTTGAATATTCTTCTAGTATTTTCATAAAATATATGTTATTATCTGCTTAGATCTTATACTGTGTTTTCTATGGATACAATATCTATTGGGCTTAGGTAATAATCATTAGCTTTATTTCAAATTTTTGTATCTTAATTAACAGGACTTAATTTTAGTGCATACATCTTTTAATTAAAGATGTGCATCTTTGTGTTTACCTAACGTAGCAACACATAGCTAGAATAATATTTTAGCTCTTAAAATTAGAATTACTTTCTTGGCTTACTTTTACTAAATTAAACTAAGCAAGTGCTTATTTATAAGGGTTAACATTATTTATTATAATTGCGTATTTTTAAATAAAAGTTGTATATATGCCTTTTTGTATGAAACCCGTATTTGCAAGTAGAACATGTACACTTTCTATTTAAAGATACATAATTTCTGAAGCTAGATAAAAAAGATATAATTCTCATCAAATATTACCTAAGGGTAACAACCTATTTGCTGAAAAATTAATCTTCGAGTAGAAGGCGTATATA
>CAKNAD010000488.1 GCA_929200515.1 Candidatus Gorgonimonas leptogorgiae
CTTTTATCCTGCGTTAGTATTTCTTGATTTAGTCGACACTAAACCTGCAAAACACCGCCTTAGCTAAAAACTTATAATCACTTGCTAAAAACCCGCATTTCTAACTGCCACGTGTATATAACAGGAAGTAATATGAAAAGCAATCTAGTACAAAACTTATATAGCAATGATTATGTAAATAATAAAATAAGTAAATTAAAATTAAATAACAGAAGTTATAATTATAAAAAATCAATTCTTTGTTACTATTCAAAAGGTAATTATATTGATTTGAATAACAAAGTAATAGGCTTTAGTGAAAATAAACCTCTTTATAAAAGCCTTATTTCATGTAGCGATTTATCATTTGCTTATATAAAAAACAAGAAACCTGCACAAGAATATTTTAATAGTATAGATACAAAAGAAAAATTACAACAAAACCCTTTTTTCATGCAAGCGCAATATGACATTGATAAAAAAACCAATATTTGTAAATTTGCATACTATTTTGATTCAGATACAGTTCATATAATTTTATTAAAACTAGTAGAGAAAAATTGGGGCGATGCAAGTTATCAAGAAAAATTTTTCTTTTTATCTTTTAATCATCTTATGGCATTAAAGATTAAAAATAAAAACGATAAAACTACAGTAATTTATTTTTATGACCCTAATGACACTATTAGACATAAAAAATATGTTATTTCTAATTTAAACGACACCTTAAACTTAACTATTGAAGAAATATTCTCGAATAAACAATTAACCACATATTTTACTGTAAGCGAACCATATGCAGCCATTTATAGTCATCGTAATATAGCTTTTTATGATGTAACAATAACTTCTAGCATATCTCCCACTCTGTTTACTAAGATTTGTTCATTAGGACACTCTTTTTTATTAAACTTAGAAGATCATATAATAAAAGAGGATAAATATCGTTATTACGTAGAACAAACAAATGGATACCCCGTAATATTTCTATTATTTGCTTATAATTATACGCAATGCTTAAAAAAAATTATGCTTGATATACTATATAGTAATGATTTTTCTATAAATGAGCAGGTATATTTACTAGAAGCAGAAAAACTTTCAGTTTGCACTGGGTTTAGTGTAGCTATTTTTTATAATAATATAGAAATTGTTAATTTATATATTGAATTAATTTTAACAAGTAATTTACCGTCAGAATATAAAATACAATTATTAGCACCTATAAAAACAGATAATATTTATCCTGGAGTCTCTATGGCTTTTTATCTGGATTTATCGGAAATTGTAGAGGTGTTTTTTGAAAGCATCATTAATAGTAGTTTAAATATAAAAGACAGACTATTATTGTTGAATTGCATGAAACAAGATGGACAAAAAGGGATATTTATTAGTTGTGTAAATGAAAAACCAAAATCTTTAACTGTAGCTTTAGATAAAATCCTACATAGCACTCTTAATGAAACAGCTAAAGTTGAACTAATAAAATCTACAGATATAAACGGAAATACAGCTTTATATATAGCTTTTGCTAATAATTAGTCGACCCTGAAAAAAGGAATTTTCGTGTTTTGTTTGGTGTCTTTTATTTTG
>CAKNAD010000489.1 GCA_929200515.1 Candidatus Gorgonimonas leptogorgiae
TCGAGATTACGCTGAAATAAAGTTTTTGTATCATTATTAGTAGAAAACTGTTGTTTTTCTTGTGTTGGTAAATTAAGAATGCTTGCATTAAATAACTCACTAGATACCCCCTCATCATTAAAATTTGGAAAATCACTACTAATAGAAGAACAACGGGAATAATCCATGCGATCAGCAAAACGTATTATCTCTAGGTATTTACTTATGCTTTGGTCAGTATTTTGTCGTTTTATTTCTAATATGTCATCTTCTTTATATTCTAAGGCTAAAGCTACCTTAGATAATAAATGTTGTGGGAACTTGCCTTGTAAATCTCTACTAAAATAATATGCTGATTGCTGTTCTTCTTGTTGTTTGGTGGCATCTTCAGCTGCGGCATCATGATATATAACTGCTAATTGTAGTAACAGCTTTTCTTCTTCCGTAAAAGTTATTAGATTAAACTTTTCTAATAGTTCCATATACCAAGTTACATTATTGTATGCTCTTAATACATGACTACTTGAATGTATGTTTTTCCATATAACTTCAGGTGAATTTATGTGTTGTAGTGCCTGTGTAGCTCCAGGACGACGATAGTAATGTTGTAATATAGCAGATATAGTTTTGTCGTCATTAGCTATATGTTCTAAAACTAAAGGATTATTAAAAACTGAATTAAAAAAATCAGATAGTAGCAGCTTGTGATTATCATTAGCTATATTATCAGCAGGTATTTCTTTTAGACTGTTTTTTAATCTATTAATAAAAGGAGTTAATTGTTGTTCATTTTGTTTTACTTCATGTTGCTAGTTTGTGTACAGTTGCTGAATATCTTGATTGCACCATAATTTTATAATTTGCTACAATAAATATTCAATTTTTGTATCTTTAAATACCTTGTTGTATATTTCTGGAAATATATTTTTATGGTTCTTTAAATAGATGATATCATTATTAGTAATTGATACACTAGGGTCGAAACCATGTGCAAATAAAATTAGAATTTGAGGATAAAAATGTTCTAGCGAACATTTACTTTCTAATATAATATATTTAAAAAAATTCAAAAATAAAGGTTTAATTTCAAGATCTGATAAAGTTTTTAATTTTTTATCTAAGAAAACAATATTAGCTGCAGAATTTTTTTTATAAGTCTTTAATAATTTCATAGCCGACATATATTTTAAATTTATATTATTTAATAAAATAGCAGATGCTACACATGTATTTGTTATCTCTGAATTCTCTCCGTAATATAACATTAAAGTTACATGAAAACTATTGCTATATTTAGCACCATTGATAAATAATTCATTAAGGATATCTAAAGCTTTTTTAGAAGTTATAGGGTTGTTTGTTATATCTGAATTAAATATAGCTATCATTAATTTATCTGCTAAAGAATGATATATATTGTTATAAGAATGTACTTCTAATTTAGCATTTGCTCCTTGCCTGAATAGTTCTTGCAGATCTTTTACAGTATATTCTGTAAAATCATGAACTAATTCAATAAGTTTATTATTTAGTCGACCCTGAAAAAAGGAATTTTCGTGTTTTGTTTGGTGTCTTTTATTTTG
>CAKNAD010000490.1 GCA_929200515.1 Candidatus Gorgonimonas leptogorgiae
GCCTTGGCTAAAAACTTATAATCACTTGCTGAAAACCCGCATTTCCAACTTCCACTTGTATATACCTATTCGAAGATACTTTTTTTCAGAGCTTAGTAAAGAGATATAACCATGAAGTCTAGCATTTTCATCTTCCATGTGCATATGTATGAGTAGAGAGTATTATGTCTAATCAATCAATTAACAATGCCACACAAGGAATTTCTCCAAAAACAAAAGACACACAAGGGTCTGTTGTTCAGGGTGGTGCTGTTCAGGAAGAAAAAACTCAATCTATCTTAGTTCAACCAAATATAACAAAGCGAGTACCAGAAGCCGAAGCTTTAATACGAGGTAATACTTCCCTAAAAGATCATAGTATTACAGGTTATAATAAGATTTCAGATTCATTAGTACCTAAGATAATACAGGATTTAAATAATATAAACGCAAATAATGTTGATGTATTAAGTCATAAAGTATCTGATGCGGTTAAAAATGCATCTAGCACAGAATTATTTGCTTTATTTGATAAAATTAATAGTTTAGAATCAAAAGGTAAAGTTATACAGGAGCTAAAAGATATTGCTGTTAATCAATTGCCTGCAAGGTGGTTACAATTAATAGTAAGTGCTGATGAGATAACATCTATTGTTAAATCTAAATATAAGCAAATAAATAAAGAAGTAGCTTTTTGTAAACGAAGCGGAATTAATGTTAATACAACAGGAATACATACAGAAATAAAGCAATCTTTTATAAAAATGCTTGATGAGCAAAAACATATAGATAAAACTTTAAAGCCTGAAAAAAACTCTATAATTATCAGCGAGAAGACAGGTAATAGAGT
The DNA here is from genome assembly GCA_929200515.1 of Candidatus Gorgonimonas leptogorgiae. Taxonomy (GTDB): domain Bacteria; phylum Pseudomonadota; class Gammaproteobacteria; order Pseudomonadales; family Endozoicomonadaceae; genus CAKMZJ01. The sequence continues at coordinate 830 of CAKNAD010000490.1, forward strand.
ATATGAAATAACAGCTTATTTTCATAATATTGTAGCAAATTTGTTAGATAAAACAGCATTTGATAGTCAACAAAAAAAAACAAATCAAGAGATATCTAGTTTACTTGATTTATATGAGGCTAATATTGATTATTCAGATCAAGCTAGCATAGAATGTAAAGTAGCAATTGATCAAGTCGCTGTTTTATCTAAAACATCTTTACAAAAGCATGATGATTGTGTGCAATTATTAGATGTTTTATTGAAATATATTGACGACAGAAAGCAAATATTAAATGATATAAATTCGGCTAAAACAAATAAAAACCATCAAAGTAGTATTAAATCATTTTTAAATAAACTGTATAGTTTGTTTAAAAAAACTCCCTTAGATCCTCAAATAATAACAGAAGATGATAAAGTTATATCAGGCGTCGACTATTTTAACCAAAGTAATAAACTTAATATAGAAGCCACAACACAATTATCTGATGATATTATTGCAGTTGATGAAAAATTTAAAGAAATTCCAAGGTATGAATCTTTAAAAAACGATGTAACTGAATATAAAACTCAACTAGCATTTTTACAAAATAATAATAATACATTACATAACTATCATTTATACCTTGAAGCAGATAGGGTGCATAAAAAACTTGAAGCTACAAATGGTAAAGCTTTAAAATTTGCAGTAGAGCATATTAATAAATTCATTAACAACCAGCAAGCATTATTACAAGATACTACAG
>CAKNAD010000491.1 GCA_929200515.1 Candidatus Gorgonimonas leptogorgiae
GCCTCGAATTAAACCATTTTACTTAGCCCTGAAACCTAGCATTTTCATCTGCCACCTGTATATATTTGCTAATTCTATTTTGCTTCGTTTAATTCTGACGATTTTATATGCTCTGCCGCTAATGTTAAACCTAAAAGGAATAACTCATATGGCACTAAATTTATTCTTTTTTTCATGCTTTCATCTGTAATTTTTTTTTCCAATACCATTTTATATGTATCAAAAATAAATTCAGAATTTAAAAAATCTCCTACTATAAAAACACAATCATTTCGCCCTATTTTATCATATTCAAATAATTTTATAAGCCCATCTATACTTTTATTGATCAAATTTATAATACTTAGCATAAGTTCTTGGATACTATCGTCGGTGGTACCTTTAGAATTAGAAGATAGATATCTACTTAGTACATAATCAACAAGGAAAAGTCCTCTTGCATTATTTCTTCTAGTAGATGGATAGGAAAAATATTTGTAAAGCCGATATTCTTGTAGCCAATAAGATATTGTACAATGTTTTTCTTTAAAAATTTCACGTGCCCGTGGGTGACCTGATAAAATTGTTTGTACTTTAGTATCTCCTCTATCTGCGTAATCTTTAATATTTGAAAACAAAGATGCTGTATCTATACCAAGTTGAAAGTATCCACTATTAACTTGATATTTATCTTTAGCTTCAGTTTTAGGTGTATTTATAGATGAGTTCGTAGCTATGGCTAAACTAGTATGAAAATATGTCCATATATTATCATAAGGTTTTTCATCAGCTTTAGAGTTTATTATATTTTGTTGGTGTAACTGGATTGAACTAATATCGACTAAATAACTATCATTTATTAATTTTATAGGCTTTTCTAGATAATTGAATTTATATTTTTTTAAAGACTCTACTACATGATTAATAAAACGATTTTCTAAAGTAATATTCCCTTCTACAATATGATCTTTAAAAGTTGTGTAACCAGCAATTCCAACGATAACAGAATTGATATTTATAGGGAGGTCTGTTTGTTGAGTCGTATAAAAATATTCCGCTAAGTTTTTTAAACATAAATCTACTAGAGATATAGAACCTAGTGTAAATTTCAAATTTGAACTATAACCTAAATGTTTAGCATCATGTATACTACTTACCTTAGCTGTAGATATTATTTGTACCTTACCATTGCTATCTGTTTCATACAGTACAGCCTGAGAAATGCAGTTCCCTTGATTAATAACAAGAGAATAGCTATGATCTTCTAAATTAGATAACGCATTTACACTACATAGCAACAATGCAATGCTACAAATAATTTTAATATATTTATTCATTAAAACCCTCTTAAAATGCTATTTATTTTTAATAATGTAGCAGGAATTTTATAGCATATTTATTGTGTTTACTATATTTTTAAAAATTATGTTAGCTAATTTAACAATAGCTTGTTATTAATATCATTTTTGAGATACTATAAGCAACTTTAGAAAAAGTAAAAGTCTTATAAAATGATGTTGATGCTATTTTCTGTGGTATTGTTTGAGTTAGTATTATTCCATTAGTTATCATAATTA
>CAKNAD010000492.1:0-536 GCA_929200515.1 Candidatus Gorgonimonas leptogorgiae
TTATTACATATGCATACGGCATTATATTCATAACTTTTAGAAAGTAAAGTGTTTTTATAATGGGATTGCAAATAGTGCAAGAAATATAGTTTTATACTTTATTTTATGCTATTCTAAAGGATTTTATCTTTTTTTTATAATTATCATATTTAGAGAAAAGTACAATTTAAAAGTAAGGCATATAAAACATATATAGAATTCGTCGCATACTTTTAAGTTTGTTACAAAAGCAACTAACATATGTAAATTAAATATACATACGTTATATGTAAATAAACTATTATAGGATTAAGATAATAGTATTAAGCATTAGCTATAACAGTAGTGCTTGCGTCTTAAACAAAAAAGTAACCACAAAATATTTTAATAATAAATTTGCAATTATCATAAATCTATCTACAGCCACATCTATAGCATCGTAATCTTTAGGTGAGTTATTTTATAGTTATTAAAAAAACGGAAATATAAAAAGATTTTTATTGAAGTAATTTAATTGTAGTTGCAAATACTTCTACTCTTAAAGCTTAGGGTTATGG
>CAKNAD010000492.1:546-1553 GCA_929200515.1 Candidatus Gorgonimonas leptogorgiae
GCGGGATAGTTACACTTTTGAAGAGTATAATAAGAAATTAGTTTTTACCTAGGTGTAAATAACTAACCCCACAAATGCGAGGCTAATTACTTCAGTCTAGTATTTTACATTAGGCCAGTTTAATCCTTGAGTTTTAATTTCAATCATTTCTTTACCAGTAAAATCATCAACAAATGAATCTAAAAGTAATGTATCTTTCAAGTCTACCGATGAAAACGATACTATCTCCCCGTCAAAGTCGAAAGGAAATGAAAAATCAACATCTTTTATACTATCAAATGTATACAAACCACATTGACTAGTTCTATCAAGCCATGGATAGACTTGTCTATTATTAACTGCATACAAAGCTTTGATATAATCATTAAACCGTATACTATATTTCTCAGAGAACTCAATCTCAAATTTTTTTATAGGTAAATTTTCTATATTCGACACTTTACTTCTAACTTCATCTAACTTTTCGAGAGATGATAAATCGTCTCTAGTTATAGTTTTATTTGCAAGCACTCCAAGATCTAACAAATAAGAAGATATATTGCCTAAATACTGCATTCTTTTCTGATTTTTAGTTGTCATAGTCTACCTTAGTTTTACTATTAGGCAATTTAGGTCTGCCATATTTATTCATTTCTATTTTACCATTTACTTTATTTATTTTTACTTCACCAGCTTCCCAATGACCCTGACCAAGATGGCTTATGTCAAGAGTTTGATCTTGAACTGACTTTGTTTTAGTTGTACCAAGAGGCGCTGGTAATGTATATCGGTATTCGTATCCTGATGCATTTTTTGACTGCGAATCTGGCTGTTGGCTAGTTGGGATGCCCTCCTGTCTATTTGCTTCTCTTCTAGCAGCCCTACTTGTAACATTTACGGTTTGTTTTGTAGAGGAATATTTTTTACCTGAACTACCTTTAGATCTTGCTTCACAGTCTGGGGCGAAAGAGTTTGCAATTGCACCGCCCACAGCACCGAATAAATCTCCCCAGCCTGGATTATGTACT
>CAKNAD010000493.1 GCA_929200515.1 Candidatus Gorgonimonas leptogorgiae
TCACAGACTTCTAATTTTTAAGGTTACTGTCAGGTCAGGTTTGAGCTACTACATACGAACTAGCTTCTATCATTGATTAACATCCTCTGTTGATACGCAATTCCATTTATTTTTATTAAAATAAATGTGGCTATTCTACCACATTTTTATGATAAATGCTACATACACCTTCTATTTGAAGGTATATAGCTGAATTCTTGTTAGTTTTAGTACTATTTGCAATTAGAGGAAGATTTATTGATAGGTTTTATGTATATCTTATTTATTACATAAAGCAGGATTTTCTGGATTTAACCCATATTTCTCATAATTTGCTTGTAATGCTTGTTCTAACGAATTGAATTTTTCCGATATAAAGTCATTTACAGCATCTGCTATGATTTTAGATCTATAATTACCAAAGCTAGTTGTATCAGTATCTAAAGGTATTTCTCCGTATGCCGCACTAGCTGTAACTTGTTGCATTCCTAAAGGTAAAGTTCTAGCATATTCATCTAAGGTTTTCAATTCTGCTATCATCAAATCTTTATTAGAATCTGTCATCTCAGCAGGGTTCAAATAAATAATCCCCATTTCTGGTGATTTACCTAAAAAGTAAGGTCCATATACTTTAGCTCTAATAATAGCTTTATTTAATGGATGCTCTGGAGACATTAATTTAGTTATTAATTCAATTAGTGGTTTGTAGCCGCTATCAGACACATTAATTGAAAATCGTGCGTTATAATTATTATTAGGGTTAATATATTCGTCTTTATTATAAAAAAACCACGGTCCTTGTAATAAGTGATTATAAACAGGATATTCAGAACTATCTTCTATATTGTAAGGGTTTTGATCATCATCAAAAATAACCGTTTGTATACTGTCTTTATGTTTATCAGCCACTATAGCTATATGTTCTAACTTATTTTGGCAATCGGCTATACTTGGAGACTCGTGATGTTTAATCAATTTTGCTGAATAATAATCGTAAGCTAAATCAACAAAATTTTGTTTATTTTGAGCTGTCATTTGTTTTCTATGACGAATATTAGATTGGTGCAAGTATGATGTCGCCCAAAATAGCATATCTGCATGTGGCGCAGATATATCTGTACTATTACTAGCTACAATTGGCTGGCTAGTGGTTGCATTTATTCTATTCATGATAACACCTAATATCCATTTATAAATTCAATTACCTAGACTTAACATTTTTACTTTTGCTGTATCTATTGTTGAAGTTGGTAATATATTGTTCAGCAGATTTTTTATCATGGATAAAAACTACATTTTCTGCATTGCGTGTATCTGCTGATTTTGTAAAGTTAAATGACCCAGTTATTACCGTTTTATAATCAATAATAATTACTTTATTGTGAGCAATACCTGCCACAGTATCTATTTTAACTGGTATATTTTTTGCCTCTAAATCCTGCATTAATGAATTCTTAGTAGTAAGGTTGCTTTTATCTAGTATAGCTCGAACTTCTACACCTCGCTTTCGTACTTGGCTGTGCTACTAATGTTTTACTTGGAGGTAGAAAACACAATGAAAACTTAA
>CAKNAD010000494.1 GCA_929200515.1 Candidatus Gorgonimonas leptogorgiae
AAACAGATACTTTAACAGAAATACCATTTAACTCTAGTGGTAGATCATATCGGAAAAAGCTAATTAAGGAAGAATTAGATGAGATTAAAAAACAAACAACATTAGGAAATATTAACCAAGAACTACTATTGCAAACAATTGAGTTTTACACTGACAATCCTTCATATAAAACAGAATCGGTTTTAATGATAATATTAGATCTATGTCGTTTATTGCCAGATTCAAATAAAGAGACAACAGAACATTATATCAAAAAAATGTATCAACATTTAGCAGATAAGAAATATAATAGTGATGTACCTAAGTCTGTATTAATGGCAGCATTCCATTCCTTATTAAATGCAAGCAAAAATATTTCTTATTCAGAAACAGAAAAAATGTATCATAAACTTAAAGAAAATTTAGAAAAAATACCGTACTGGGAAGCAAAATTTGGCGAGGAAATTAAAAAATTAAATGCATTGGCATCTGAGGCTAGTAAAATGGCTAAAACTGATCTAGAGCAAGCAATGTATATTTATCTTGATCTTTTAGAAAGTAGGTATAAACCAATAAAGGTTGCCACATTTTTACTGAAAAACGTAAAACCCATATTTTTTTCTTCTAGATCAACGAGCATATTCAATAACATAGAAAACAAATTATTAAAATTAATAACCAAGTTTAATAAAGAACAAGATTTTTTTCTCGCAGGAGTAGCTACTTATGTTAGATCAGAAATATTAATGATAAATAAAAATCTTAAGCTTGCTTTTAATATCTTGTTAGAGCAAAAACAACAAGAAACAGATGTTAAGATCGAAGAAAAAGATATAATGAAAAAACCAGCAACTTATATAGGTGTAGATATAAGTATAGTGCGGACAGTTAAAGCATATGATATAAAATATGCTAATGAATTATTAACTATCTTACTTGAAAATCACTATGGGAAAAATTTTCCAAAAGGTCAATTTACAAAAAACTATTTTCTAAATAATCTTATGATTGAGGTTTATATAGAGTTAAAAGATTTGGATGTTATTAAAAAATTGTGTGAAAATATAGACAAACTTTCATTTGAGGAAATGAAGTTATATAGAAAAAAGAAAATACAACTAATGTTAGCATTAAATAAAACACAAGAAGCTCTTAAATTAGCTTATCAATTACATAAAGAATCATATGAAAAACATAATCAAAATAGTGTGGGATATAATAGTAATGAGCCTTGTGGAGATATATCCGTTGATCTTACACTAGCTGATTGTTTGAAATTTGATCATGGAAAAGTTCAAACAGTTGTGGATTTTCTTGAAAAAATTGAAAAAAATTACGATAGTTATGATGCAAAAATACACTCTATTTATTGTTATATTGATAAACCAAATTTAGCTATTAGATCATTACACCGAATAAAACGTACTGCTATAGAAAATCCAGCTGATAATTTTAAACTTGATGAATATTTGTTGGTGATTAATCAAAATTATTACGGAAATAACCATTCAGAAATAGTAAAATTACTATTTAATTTAATAGAAAAGTATAAAGATTACCCACCAG
>CAKNAD010000495.1 GCA_929200515.1 Candidatus Gorgonimonas leptogorgiae
ACCAATAAAGTTAACCTTTCATTTCTTTGTTCGATGTTTCTGTATGGCGATGTGTGCTCTAGTAACTCACTAATAAAATATCCAGGAATAGCAGCAAATGATTTAGAGAACAAGTTAAGGAAAGAAGGAATTGGTACATCATCTAGATCATCTAGATCATAGAATGGACCATCTAAATTAAATAATGGATGTTCGACTTGTAATAAGTATATACCAGTATTATTTATTGCTGGTACATTTACAGATTTCAGTTGAGAAATACCTTTGTCAACAGCAGCATCAATATATCTTTGCTCGTTAACAATATGATTAAGTTGTTCTATTTTATAGCTAACACTAAGTAAATTTAATATTTTAAACAAATCATTATCATTTAAAGACTCTTTAAAGCATTGTTCAAACACTTCTACGCTACTACCCATAGATAGCCATTTTCTCACTTCATATGGACTTTGAAATAATTTTAAATTTTGCTGTAATCCATAATATAACTGTTCTTTAGTTAATTCTTTGTTACAATTATTTGCTTTAAGGAAGAAATTTGTCGCAAAAGCAGCGCCAAAATCTAAAGATTTTTGTATACATGTTTCTACCTCATCATTTGTGATTTTATTGCCCGCAGTTACGGCTTCTATAATTCCGATAAGTAAGTATTCACTATCTGCTCTTTGACGCTTAGTTATGGTAGACGATGGATCAAAATTTACGATTTCACATAGTGCATTAACCTTTTTAGAAATATCATGTGCTATAGAAAAAGTCATGTATGAAGGTAGCTCATCATGTAATGTCTTTTGATTAATTATTTCCTTAGTAAGTAAATCTATCTGAGTATCATCAGCTATCGCTCCATGATATATCCAATATAAAAGATACTTAATCTGTTTACTATCTGTATAACCGTTTTCAAATGTAGCCTTAAAAGTTTGGTTTAATTGATCTTGAGTAAGATTAGTGTCCAAAAGTCCATTTATTTTGCGTATGGTTATATAATCTCCATTATTTATTGCCTCTTGTAGTTTTTGATCCAATAAAGTATTTACATTTGCCGGTAATGCACCCATTATCTCTTTCCATTGTTCTATATTCCATCGTGAACTATCTATCCCAACGTATTGTGATCTATCTATCCCAACGTTTTGATCGAGAGAATCTTGTAGCAATTGATTTAGACTTTCCATAGATGGTCGGGTTGCACCTAATCGTGATAACAGACTTATAGCTGATCCATCGATTACACTTATAGCCTTTTCTAAACAATTATCTAGCTGTTCTTGAGTTACCTTAGCGCCATATGAGATACAACATCTAATTGCAGGCGCAATAGATATAAATTTTCCACCACCTTCTTTTAATACATATGATTCACTTTTAGAAAAGTTTTCTTGTACAAGAGTCTCTAATTGATCTTCTGTTAATTTACAACAGTTTAATTCAGATAAACGTTCAAGAGTTTCATAATCACGCTCATTAAAAGCATTTATTGTTCTGTTGATTAGTTGTTGAACTATCTGATGGCTTTTAAATTCTGCTAATGTTTGTAC
>CAKNAD010000496.1 GCA_929200515.1 Candidatus Gorgonimonas leptogorgiae
AAGAAGGGTACTGGATGCCTTGATCAATGGCCGCTATGCGGCTTTTTAGTTTCTATCATATCCAAATGAATGTCTTTATATCCAAATGAATGTACTCATATCTAACTTAATGATGGTCAATCTATCATATCCAAATGAATGTAAAGGTACACAAATTGGTAGCTCTGGTACACCTTTTTATTTTTTGTGTACCTTTCCTAACCAAATTACGGTAAGTCTAACTAAATTACGGTAAGTCTAACTAAATTACGGTTCTCATTATTCTAATTAATTGCTAATCTAACCACTTACCAACAAGTGGTTATAAATATGGAACACTCTCCAGAGCAAGATATAATCTTAAAAGATGATAATCATCAAAATACAATCACAAAGTCGAATATATTAATTCGAAGTTCCTACACATTAACTTTAAATGAAAGTCGTCTTTTTTGGTTGGTTGTCAGTAAAATTAACCCCTTAAAATGGAAGCAAAATTGGAGTTTTGATATTTCTGCAAAAGATTGGGAGCTGGCTTACCCAAATGCAAACACTAAAAATATTTATTCAGATATGAAAAAGGCTACAAAGCTTCTAATAAATCAAAAACCATTAACTTTAATTGCTAAAAATCACAATGAGACTGATGTTCATTGGGTTGCTAGTGCTGAATATCACGATAAAGAGGGGAAAGTAACACTAGAAATTTCAGAAAAGTTAAGAAAATATCTGGCTTTTATCTTGTTGCAAGATTTCGGATTTACCTCTATTGCCATGCAAAATATAGGCAAACTAGACTCTCCTCATGCTATCAGAATATACGAAATGATGATGCAATTTTACTCACATGAAAATAAGAAAGGGTGGCTAAAAATAAGTCCCGATGAGTTAATTACCATATTCGAACTTCCTCCAAGCTATGCCAAAAATAAAAGCTCTATTAAACAAAAAATAATTGATCCAAGCATTAAAAAAATCAATTCAAATTCGAATATAAGAAGCGAAGTTGAAGTCAGGAAGGTTGGTCGATCTATCGTTCAATACAGCTTTAAATTTGAAGAAAAATAATAATTCCCACAACCGTAATTTGGTTAGACTTACCGTAATTTAGTTAGGTGTAGCCGTAATTTGGTTAGGTATGACCGTAATTTAGTTAGGTGTAGCCGTAATTTGGTTAGATTAGAGCCGTAATTTAGTTAGGTAAACCGTAATTTAGTTAGATAAACCGTAATTTAGTTAGAGTTGGATGCCTCTAGCCCAATAACCATGCACATTTCAGCCCCCCTAAAAACAAGTATAAAAACAAGTATAAAAACATTCTTTTAAAAACAGTTAAAAACAAGATAAAAACAGTTAAAAAATACGCTTGCGCGTATGCTTGATAAAAATTAAGTATAAATTACTGTCAATAGGGAATTTTGCGGGTTGATAGGAAAAAGATATTTAAAATTGCATGTTAAAATAGCAATTCTCGGCCGCTAAACCGGCTTTAAATCCATTTTTGGCATGAATTTATATCTCAGGATACCTGA
>CAKNAD010000497.1 GCA_929200515.1 Candidatus Gorgonimonas leptogorgiae
TTGAGCCTCGCATTCTTTAATTTCTTCGTCTGCTAAAGCGGAGATTTCTTCATCGCTATCGTCTAGCATCTCTAAGGCATCTTGATGTTGCTGTTTTAAACTATTATATTGGTTTAAAGCAGCTACAACAGGCTCTAATTCGGCATATTCTTGTGATAAAGTTTTAAATTTATCTTGCTGATTAATAATTGTTGCATCACTAAGTAAAGCTGATAACTCTTCAAATCTTTCTTTTAGATGTTCTAACCGATCAAGTAAGGATTTTTTCATAAGCTAATTGTAAAACTAAAATTCCGTAGTAATGTTAAGGAAAATTTTATTAAAGAAGTAAGTTTTGCTTGTTAAATATCCATTTACCTAATACGTAGATGGTAAATAAACAGATTATTTTCATTTTTGCTAAGTAATAGCTTATGATTTAAAAAATTACAAAAATTAGGTATATCTCTGCGTGTAGCAGGATCTGTAGCAGTTATTTGTACTACCTCACCTGATTTCATAATCTTTACTTGCTTATGGATTAACATAAGGGGTTCAGGGCAAATTAAGCCTGTTAAATCTAAATAATAACTAATACTATACTCAGATAGGTCATTAAAAGTAGGATTCATAAATCACATCCATAACCATATTGCTTTTTAGAAGTCATTATTTTATTATTTTTAAGTTAAAAAAGCAAGTTTAGTGTTAAATTTAAGGCATAATATAATGAGCTTGTGGCATTTTTCTGGTTTTTGCTCTAGTTAAATAGTTTTTAAAAAACTCAGTATTATTAATTACCGACATAACCATCTGTTCAAAGTCTTCATCTGCTATTTGTTGCTGTGATTTTGCTAGAGTTACTAATAATTGGTTATGCTGTTTATCGATAGCTAGGCTGTATCTTTCTGTTTCTATTAGGGTAAAATTAGCTTTTAGTGCATCTTTTAATATATCAGTTCGTTGCTGTTGATTACTCGGCAATTCCATAATAACGCCAGATACATAAATACGCCCCTTGGCCTTGATACATTCTATATTAAGATCATCATCGACTTTAATTGTTAGCTTTCCAGCGGTTAATAATTCAGAGGTATCGATATCATATTTTTTTGCAAATAAGCTTAATGAATGGTTAATGTCCATATATTCACCTAAAAGTTTGCTTGTTTAGTATATACATACAACTACCTTTATAGTAAATCGACAGCTAGTGATAATTTAGCTACTAAATTATTATTGCAAAGGCATAGCAGATTTTTGTAATGCGGCGAGTATAGCTTGAGTTAAAGAGTTAGACTATGTGCTCAAGGCGCTATGCTAGCAGAAAAACAGCAAAGATGTTACGATTTAAAGTAAATTCGTGTGAGATTTTCAATATTTGAATAACTTGTTAAAAAAGAATACTATATTATTTATGGTTATAAATTTAAACATAAAATTTAAATAACACATGAAATTAAAGGTTGTATACACATGGAAGTTCAAAATGCAGGTTTTATGTCATCTAGCATTTGAAAAT